>NZ_JBFREQ010000017.1:0-144440 GCF_052114385.1 Variovorax sp. M-6
ATCGTATCGTGGACAGCGTGAAGCGGGTGACCGACATCATGGGCGAGATCACGGCGGCGAGCCAGGAGCAGACCTCGGGGATCGAGCAGATCAACCAGGCGATCACGCAGATGGACCAGGTGACGCAGCAGAACGCGGCGCTGGTGGAGGAGGCCTCGGCGGCGGCGCAATCGCTGCAGGAGCAGGCCGGCAATCTGTCGCAGGTCGTCGGCGCCTTCAAGCTGCAGGCCTAGGCACCCCCTTCGCTAGACGTTCTGCGGGTCGTCGCCGTCGTCGGGGTGCTGCTCGCTGAAGCGCTTCTCGGCCTCGGCCAGGTGGGTGGTGAGAACGTGCGAGATCACGTTGATGCCGAGCCCCGCGAACAGCGCCGGCAGCAGGTAGAGCGCCACCCGCAGCTCCGAAACGAAGAACACGTCGTCCGCCAGCGAGGGCGTGATCGCGGCGGTGGTGGCCAGCCGCTGCAGGAAGTAGACGTTCACGGCCGCGATCGCGACCAGCGAGAACCCGAGCACCAGCACGGTCCGGCGCGAGATCGCCTGCTTGACGATCATCACGCCGTAGATGCAGAACGGCAGCACCACCGAGACCGCCACCATCAACCAGAAGGTCGCCTCCGTGAAGACCGAATTGCTGATGTGCATGGCATGTACCTCGGGCTGAGCGGGACCGGGAATTCGGGCCACGGGCGGGGACGGATTCCGCGATTGTCGTTCGGCATCTTCAACGCGGCTTCGGCGCCGGCTTCTTCTTGTCGTCGCCGCCGAACAACTTCTCCATCTGTTGCCCGATGCGTGCGCCGATCGCGGTGCCGACGCCGGGCAGCACCGCCGATCCCACGGCGGCACCGGTCAGTGCGCCACCGGTCAGCGAGAGCTCGGGCGCGTCGAGCGTGCCGCCGAGCTTGAGCGGCACGCCGACCACGCCGTCGACCAGATCGACCGCGGCCTCGCCGTCGAGCCGCCGGTTGAGCACCGTGGCGCTGCCGCTCGCCGTGAGCACGCCCGAGCGCGCCTTGAGTCCGCTGTAGCGCAGCACCAGGCCGTCTTCGCTGGCCTGGGTGTCCAGCGTGCCGGCGAGGCTGTCGAGCGCCGTGTGGCCGCCACGGCTGATGCCGGCACTGCGCACCGCCCTGGCCAGGTCGAAGCCGGTCAGCGTGGCGGGGGCGACCGTGAAGCGGGTGTGCGTGTGCAGCCGCCGCAGCAGTTCGACCGCGTCGGCGCCCTCGGCGTCGACCGTGGTCTGCCCGTTGACCTTCCCTTCGACCGCGGCGCGCCGGCCGAAGCTGCGCGCCAGCGCGGCGACGTCCACGTTCCGGGGCGCCAGCTCGGCGCCCAGGCGGAGCCGGCCGTCGTCCAGCACATGCAGCTCGGTGCGGCCGTTCCACGTGCCGCCGGCGACGTCGATCAGGATGCGCCAGCGGTCCTGGTCACCCTCGCGCTCGAGCCGCAGCACGGCCGGCGGCATGATCTCCGGGCGCCGCAGCTCGGCCTCGCGCGGGCGCCAGCGCGCATCGAAGCGGACATCGGCGTCGTAGGCCAGCGCGATGTCGCGGCGATCGATCCAGACCAGGCCGCGAAGGCGCAAGCGTTCGAGGGGCCGTTCGGCCAGGTTCCAGCCGCCGGCCAGCGGCACACCGGCGGCGCCGCCCTCCCAGCGCCCGCGGAAGGCGCGCACCGAGGCCCGTGGCAGCACCGCGTCCTCGACCTCCACCGACTCGATCGCGATGCTGCGCCGCCACAGCGGGGCCAGGCGCGGCCGGATGACGATGCGCCGCACCGTGATCGGCGTCGGCTGGTCGGTCGACAGCTCGCCCAGCACCACCACCGGCACCGGCCGCAGCGACCAGTGCGCCGACCCGACACGCAGCCCGATGCCGGAAGCCCTCTCGAAGCGGGCACCGACTTCGGCCGCGAGCTCCCTGTCGCTGGGCAGCAGGACGAGGAACAGCAGCACCAGTCCGCCCAGCAGCAGCGCTGCCGCGGCGGCAGCGCCGGCGATCCATCGTCCAGGGCGCATCATCATCAGTGCTGCTTATCCGCCGGCCCGGCGGTGCGCGCTGTCAGCCACCAGCGCGTATTTGCCGTGCCGCCCGCCGCCGCCAATCGCTATAGTTTTGACCACCCTGACCTGGAGCCCCCATGCGCATCTGGAAAAAAGAGATCTCGATCGAGGCCCTGACCTTGAGCCACGTCGACACCGCGGTGTCCCTGCTGGGCATCGAGTTCCTCGAAGTAGGCGATGACTTCATCCGCGCCCGCGTGCCGGTCGACCGGCGCACGGTGCAGCCCTTCGGCCTCCTGCACGGCGGGGTCTCGGTGGTGCTGGCGGAGACGCTGGGGTCGTGCGGCGCCTACTACACGGCGCCCGAAGGCCACGGCGCGGTGGGCCTGGACATCAATGCCAACCACATCCGCTCGGCCACCTCGGGCTGGGTCACCGCCACCGCGCGCCCGGTCCACCTGGGCCGCACGACGCAGGTGTGGCAGATCGACATGACCAACGACGCCGGCGACCTGAGCTGCGTCTCGCGCATCACCATGGCGGTGCTCGCCCCGAAAGCCGGCTGAGCCCCACCGGCGCGCACGCCGGCAAAGAACAACAACCGAGGAGAAGAAGACCATGAGCAATTCCTACCTGCCCCGCTGGCGCAAGGTCGCCACCACAGCGGGCTCCGTCGTCGCACCCGACGAGCGCCTGTCGTGGCCGCAGACGGCCGCGATGGGCGTGCAACACGTGATCGCGATGTTCGGCGCCACGGTGCTGGCGCCGATCCTGATGGGGTTCAACCCCAACATCGCGATTCTGATGAGCGGCATCGGCACCCTGCTGTTCTTCCTCATCACCGGCGGGCGCGTGCCGAGCTACCTGGGCTCGAGCTTCGCCTTCATCGGCGTGGTGATCGCGGCCAGCGGCTACTCGGGCAGCGGGCCGAACGCCAACCTGGGCGTGGCGCTCGGCGGCATCATCGTCTGCGGGCTGGTCTATGCGCTGATCGGCGTGCTGGTGGCCCTCACCAACGAGCGCCACACCAAGGCGGCGCCGGTCAAGGGGCTCGAGGGCATCGAGGTGGAGGAGGTCGAGCAGGACGTGGCGGTGCACTGGATCGAGCGGCTGATGCCGCCGGTGGTGACCGGCGCGGTGGTCGCCGTGATCGGGCTCAACCTGGCGAGCGTGCCGATCAAGAACATGGCGCCGACCGGCTTCGACACCTGGATCCAGGTCCTGACCTTCCTGTGCGTCGGGCTGATCGCGGTCTATTCACGCGGCATGGTGCAGCGGCTGCTGATCCTCATGGGCCTGATCGCCGCCAGCCTGATCTATGCGGTGCTGACCAACGGCATGGGCCTGGGCAAGCCGATCGACCTCTCGCCGCTGGCGAGTGCGCCGTGGTTCGGCCTTCCGACCTTCTCCAAGCCGGTGTTCGAGGTCAACGCCATGCTGCTGATCGCGCCGGTGGCCATCATCCTGGTGGCCGAGAACCTCGGCCACCTGAAGGCCGTGGGCGCGATGACCGGCCGCGACCTCAATCCCTGGCTGGGCCGCGCCTTCATCGGCGACGGCGTCGCCACGATGGTGAGCGGCGCCGTGGGCGGCACCGGCGTCACGACCTACGCCGAGAACATCGGCGTGATGGCCGCAACCAAGATCTATTCGACCGCGATGTTCGTGGTCGCCGCGCTGATCGCCCTGGTGCTCGGCTTCAGCCCCAAGTTCGGCGCGCTGGTGCAGGCGATCCCGCTGGCCGTGATGGGCGGCGTGAGCATCGTGGTGTTCGGCCTGATCGCGGTCGCGGGCGCCAAGATCTGGGTCGACAACAAGGTCGATTTCTCGCAGAACAAGAACCTGATCGTGGCCGCGATCACGCTGATCCTCGGCACCGGCGACTTCACGCTCAAGTTCGGCCAGTTCGCGCTCGGCGGCATCGGTACCGCAACCTTCGGCGCGATCCTGCTCTACGCGCTGCTCTCGCGTTCGCGGAACTGAGACAGGCGCCGTCCGGGCAAAAAAAAGCCCCGCGCAAGCGGGGCCTCTCAACGCGGCGGAATCGAAGGATTCCGCCGCGACTTGCTTCAGTTGACGGGCATGTAGGTCGCGAAGCCCTTGAGGAACAGCACCTGCTGGGCGTCCGTGCCGGACAGCTGGAACAGCGTGACCTTGGTGCCGCCGGCGTAGACCGAGTAGCCGTTCATGGTCCCGCAATGGTCGTCGCCACTGGGTTCCGCGCTGCAATAGATCTTGGCCTTGCGTGCGCTGGGGGCGACGTCGACCCGGTCTTCGAAGTCCACCCCGCTGAACGACTTGCCGTAGGCGGTCAGCGCGGTCGGCGAGACCGCACCGGCCGGGACCGTCCAGCCGTCCAGGTCGCCCTCGGCGCTGAAGTCGATCAGGCTCGGCTCGCTGGGGCTCGGCGGATCGAAGACGATGGCGCCGGTCGACGCGGTCCCCGACATCACCTCGGCACGCAGCGCCGGCGTCATCTCGGCGAACTTCCGCTGCCTGGCTTCGGCGATGGTCGGCACCCGCGTGGCCATGCGGTGCGTCTGGGTCACGCTGGTGTTGTCCTGGAAGGTCAGCACCACCGTGAACACGCCCTGCTCCGGCAGCTGGCGCAGTTCCTCGTCGCTGAGCTGCGGCAGGAAGAAGGCGTTGGGTTCCACCGCCGACGGATGGCCCGAGCGGGCAGCATCCCGATAGCCCCCGGCGATGCGCAGCAGCGAGGTGTTCCCCGGCATGCCGCCCGGCTTGTCCACCACTAGGTTGGCGTTGCCCGCGCCCGGCCTGTAGGTGTAGGAGGCGCCGCTGGGGATCGTCACGACCGCCTGGACCAGCGGATTGCCGGCGCCCTTGGTCTGGCCCTTGGGGATCGTCACGTTGTACGCCACGTTCAGATAGCTGAACTCCGGCGCATGCAGGAACTCGCGGTCCTGCACGGTCGGCAGGATGCCGACGTTGTAGTTGTACTGGTTGCCGATCAGCTTGAGCACGCCGTCGACGCTCTTCGCGACGACCGTCTGGTTCTGCACCACGCCCATGCTGTCGACGCTGCGGTAGCTCAGCACCATGTCGCCGTTCGGACGGAAGAACTGCTGCTGGCCGCGGTCGAACTTGACGCCGGTGGCGCCGGGCCTGAAGAGCCCCGAGAACGAGCCGGAGCTGCCGACCTTGTTGCCGTTGCTGAGGTAGCTGGCCGGGTTGTCGTTGGCGAACAGCGTCTTGCATTCCGGCGCAATGACGTCGGCCGGGCCACCGCTCACGGGCGCCGTGTCGTTGGGTGCGTTGACCCGCTTCGACAGCGGCAGCGCGAAGCACTGCGTCAGTCGCTCGAACAGCGCGGCCACGGCCAGCGAGGCGCCGGCCGGTGCCAGCGTCGCGGTCGCGACCGATTGCGGCAGGGTCGGCGGGGTCGCGTCGCTGCTGCGGAAGATGATCGAGACCGGCGCAGCGCCCTCGTTGGCGGGCACGCTCTTGACCGTGACCTCGATGTTGGCGGCCGTGCCGTCGGGCCGCACGCTCACGGCGATCGAGTCGAGCAGGCGGTCGTGGCCGGAGCCGTCGGCCGTGAAGCTGCCGCTGATCGGGTCGACGGCGTCGCCGATCAGGGTCAGCAGCGGCTGCAGCGCGGCGATCAGTTCGGCCACCTGCTTCTTGACCGTGGCGTCGGTCACCACCTCGGGCTGGGTCGCGATGGCGCCGGCCAGGTTCGCCGGGTCGCCATTGGGCGCGAGGCGGGAGACGATGATGGTGGTCAGCGGCGTGACGTTGACGTTGCCGCCCGCGGCGCTCGCGGTGGTGCTGTAGAGGGTCAGGTCGTCGCGCGCGGCCGTGATCACGAGCGGCGCCTTGGTGCCTTCGGGCAAGGCGCATTCGTAGGCGCCCTTGGCGTCGGTCTCGGTGCTGCACACCGTGACGCCGCGCTGGTCGACCACCGTCACCTTGGCGCCCGCGAAGGCGGCGCCGGTGGCGGCGATGCCGCTGAGCTTGGCGGCCACAGGGGTGCCGGTATCACCGCCGCCACCGGCGCCGGTGTTCGTGCCGCCGGTGGGCAGGAAGCCCCCGCTGCCGCCACCACCGCCGCCGCAGGCGGCGAGCGACAGCAGAAGGGCCGTCGAAAGGGCAATTTTTGTCTTCTGATGAATGCGCAACAAATCAAACTCCTCAACTATTCGGGCCGCTAACGAACTGTTACAGCGGTGGAGGGAGTCTGTCCGTGGGCCGGTGCGCGATGAATAGTGCAAATGCACTATGCGAGCCGCGGCGCGGGCCCGCGAGCGTGAGAGAAGTCACGCAGGAGCCAAAACGCGCCGGGCGCGAAGTGCAACCTGGTGCAAGAAGTGTTGTCCGGCCGGCCTATCGCGGCGACCTTTTGCGACGTCCGGCCCCATGCCCGTTAGACTCCAACGCTTTTCGCACCAAGCTTTTCCATGGCAGATGCATCCGCCGCGCGCACCAGGGCGGTATTCGAATTCAAGAGCGCCACGCTGCCGCTGATCGCAGTCATCCTCAAGACGGCCGATCTCGGGGTCCTGGCGGAAGCGCTCGACGCCCAGTTGGCGGACTCGCCCGACTTCTTCGAGCAGGAGCCGGTGGTCATCGACCTCTCGCAACTGCCGGACGAAGCGTCCGACGCCGGGGATGCGCTCGACTTCGCGGCGCTGCGCAGCCTGCTGGCGCGCCACCAGACCCAGCCGGTGGCGGTGCGCGGCGGCAGCGACGCGCAGCACGCCGCGGCCCGCGCCGCCGGCCTGTCGATCACCGCCATGCCGGTGGCGCCGGCCCCGCGCCCCGCCGCTCCGCCCGCCGAAGCTGTCGCCGAAGCGCCACAGATCGTGCGCGAAGTGCCGGTGCCGGCCAACGGCACGCTGGTGATCGACAAGCCGCTGCGCTCGGGCCAGCAGGTCTACGCGCGCGGCGGCGACGTGATCGTGACCGCGCTGGTGAGCTTCGGCGCCGAAGTGATCGCTGACGGCAACGTCCACGTCTACGCGCCGTTGCGCGGCAAGGCCATCGCCGGAGCGCGCGGCGACACCACGGCGCGCATCTTCACGACCTGCATGGAAGCGCAGCTGGTGGCGATCGCGGGCATCTACCGCACTGCGGAGGTGGCGCTGCCGGCCGAAGTCGCCGGCAAGGCGACACGAATCTCGCTGGACGGCAAGAAAATCGTCATGGATCCGATCCTGTGAGCGACGACGACCTGCTCGCGCACGGCGACCCAACAACCGAAACGAACGAACGAAGAAGGAATGGCATGGCCAAAATTGTGGTGGTGACCTCGGGCAAGGGCGGCGTCGGCAAGACGACCACGAGCGCGAGCTTTGCATCGGGACTGGCATTGGCAGGCAAGAAGACGGCCGTGATCGACTTCGACATCGGCCTGCGCAACCTCGACCTGATCATGGGCTGCGAGCGGCGCGTGGTGTACGACCTGGTCAACGTGATCCAGGGCGAAGCCAACCTGCACCAGGCGCTGATCAAGGACAAGCAGTGCGACAACCTGTTCGTGCTGGCCGCCTCGCAGACCCGCGACAAGGAAGCGCTGACCCAGGACGGCGTCGAGAAGATCCTCAACGACCTCACGGAACAGGGCTTCGACTACATCGTCTGCGACTCGCCCGCGGGCATCGAGACCGGCGCGATGATGGCGATGCACTTCGCCGACGAGGCGCTGATCGTGACCAACCCCGAGGTCTCCTCGGTGCGCGACTCGGACCGCATCCTGGGCATGCTGGGCTCCAAGACCAAGCGCGCCAAGGAAGGCGGGGACCCGATCAAGGAACACCTGCTGATCACGCGCTACAACCCGAACCGCGTGGCCGGCGGCCAGATGCTGTCGCTGGAAGACATCCAGGACATCCTGCGCATCAAGCTGATCGGCGTGATCCCCGAGTCCGAAACCGTGCTGCAGGCCTCCAACCAGGGCGTGCCCGCGATCCACGACACCGACACCGACGTCGCGCAGGCCTACAGCGACGTGGTGGCGCGCTTCCTCGGCGAGGACAAGCCGATGCGCTTCGTCGACGCCGAGAAGCCGGGCTTCTTCAAACGCATCTTCGGAAGGTAGCCATGTCCCTGTTTTCCTTTCTGCTCGGCGAGAAGAAGAAGACGGCGAGCGTCGCCAAGGAACGGCTGCAGATCATCCTGGCCCACGAGCGCGGCAGCCTCGGCGGCAAGCGGCCCGACTACCTGCCGGAACTGCAGCGCGAACTGATCGCGGTGATTTCGAAGTACGTGTCGATCAAGGCCGAGGACATCAAGGTGCACCTGGAGAAGCACGACGACCTGGAGGTGCTGGAGGTGAAGATCGAGTTGCCGGACGCGCTGGCGGCACGCGGCTAGGCATTCAATCGCGACCTGCCGCGATGCTTGTCGCAGGTCAATGAGCCCCTCGCGCGGGAGGGCTGGCCTTGTGTCTTTCCTTGAGGAGATCACACTTGGCAGCCTCGCTTTCCTCGATTTGCCCTTCATGCACCGGACGCACGAGCAGCTCACGGCCCTGCTGAAGCGCGTCGACGAGGGCCAGTTGCTACAGGTCCGGCAGATGGCCTGGCAGTTCCGTGACTGGTATCGCAAGCACGTGCAGTCGATGGATGCGAGCTGCCTTCCAATCCTGTATCGGCATCGTCCATTTCTGGCTGATGTTGTTCAGTGCCAGGTAGAACAATTTGAAGACTGCCTCATCGGTTGGAAATGAGCCTCGGGTCTTGGTTATCTTCCTCAGGCTCATGTTCACCGATTCAATGGCGTTGGTCGTGTCAATCACCTTGCGGATGTCGACCGGGTAATCGAAGAACGGCGTCAGGCGCATCCAGTTGCGCCGCCGGGATTGACCAATCGGCGCGAAGGATGCGTCCCATTTTCCCTCGAATTTCGGTTTGCCTTTTTGCTGTTAGCCTTGCCTGGTTGGCAGGGCCTCTGCCATACCAGCCCCGGCCATCGTGCCCAATTTAAAACTGAATTCACTATGACCAGCCCGCTGTACAACGCCTCCGTTCCCGTCATGCAGCAGATGCTGCGCGCCCTGTCCGATGTACTCAACAAGGCCGAGGACCACGCGACACAAAAAAGTATCGATCCGAATGCTCTGCTGCAGGCGCGACTATTCCCCGACATGTTTCCGCTAATACGTCAGGTACAGATCGCCTCGGACTTCTCCAAAGGCATTGCCTCCCGACTGGCTGGTGCCGAGGTGCCATCCTGGCCCGACACCGAGGTCAGCTTCGCCGACCTGCAAGCGTTGATTGCCAAGGCTCTAGCCCATATCGAATCCTTCAAATCCGAGCAATTTGATTCAAGCGAGAGCCGCGAGATCGTACTGCGCCCCGGCACGCCCAAGGAAAAGAAGCTGACCGCCAGCGCATATCTTCTGCACTATGGTCTGCCGCAGTTCTTCTTCCACGTGACCACCGCCTATGCCATCTTGCGCCACAACGGTATTGAGATCGGCAAGCGCGACTATATGGGTGCCTATTAACACAAGCGTTCAGCCACTCGGGCCACTGCCGCGCGATGGCATGGCGCACAGCACCGCGTGCAGCGCATGGCCCGTTTGCCCCTTGAGCCAGCACCGATCCATTCCGTTGTCGTGCTTGAGGTGCCCGATGGCGGGCTCGACCGCCTGTCTTCGTTTGAGCCAGCGTCTTTGTTGATCGACCATCGTCTTGATCCGGCCCCGGTGAATGCTCGGCCAGCGCATGCCCGTCATACGGATTGCCCGTGAAGCTGCGCGCTCCAACCATCAAGCCCTGCTTGTGCCTGACCGCCACGCGGACCTTCCCGCCGAACTCATGGGGCTTGCGAGCCTCGCCCTGACTGGCGGCATCGCCTACGCCTTCGTTCGCGACCTGCCGCGATGCTTGTCGCAGGTCAATGAGTCCCTCGCGCGGGAGGGCTAGCCTTGTGACTTTCACGTTCGTGGCGCGTGAAGCAGTCCAGGTCGCTGATGAGCTGTCGGCTCCTGCCCAAGGCAAGTAACGCCTGACAGGCGGGTTGACCCCTGCGGCGGCCCCTGTGATGCCACTGCCATCATTCCCAGCCATGACATGGGCACTGCTTGTGCCGCACGGTAGGCCCGAAGGCGGATCAGTGCTCTCTCCGCTCGGCTCGCTCACATGCCGCGAGGAAGTCGTTCAGTTCCGCCTCCGCCGGGCAGGGTGCCGCCCGCTGGCGGCGGCGCGCAAGTCCGTCGTGAATGACGACACCGCCTCTCGGACCAGTCACTTGCAAGACCATGGGCTTACGAAATCAGATGACCGGCATGTGGTCGACAGCCAGAGTCGGCGCGCGGATGCTCAAGGACAGCAACCGCTGCTCAGCAGAAGTCCGAAGCAATGAATCGATCGGCCACCGATGCCATCGCCTCTCGGAACCCCACGCTCTCGCCGCAGTTCACCTAGACCTCCCCCGCTCGAATTCATGCAACAGCGCCAACATGATCCGGCGCTGCTCCGCGGTCAGCGCATGAAACCGCTCAGCGAACGCCTTCCCGCTGATCTCCCCATCCAGCGTCTTGAGACTCTTTCGTTCGCCTTGCGGATCTGGCCCGTGCTGGAGCCAATGCGGCGACACATCGAGCAGCTTCGCGATCACTGCGATGCGATCCGCGCGCGGGACTGACTTGCCCGATGCCCAGTTGTGCGTGGTCTGTACGCTGAGCCCTGACGGAAAAACCGGCGTCAGCGCCTCGGCGAGAGCCGTCGCTCCGAATTCCTTGTACCCGCGCTTGGCCATCGCGACACGCAAGCGCTCGGAAAAGGATTCTGCTTCTTTGACTCGGGATCGCACCGAACGATTGTCATGAGCAGTTGATTTTTATCATTCCCAAGAGATTAGTAAATTTCCCATTCATCTGCTAGAGTGAAGTCGAATGCTTTGACGCTCAGGCGAACATCCGCGTGTTGGCGGACCGTCGAAGCGACTTGCCAATTGTGCTAGAGGGAGGAGATCAAATGCCTTGCAACGACAAGGCTCGGACAGGGACGCCCGAGCCATGAAGACCCAACAAGTCCCCTCCCCCTTCCCGACCGCGCGCCCCCTCAGGCTGCCGCCGTCGCTCTACCTGCCGACGCCCAAGGCCAAGCCCACTCGCAGCGAACCCGCCGCCCTTGTCGGAACCCAGGTGAACCGCCTGCGCCAGGCTGCCGGCGTCTCGGCCCTGGCGCTTTCACAGCGCTCGGGCGTGTCCCGCTCCATGCTCTCGCGCATCGAGAACGGCCAGGTATCGCCCTCCGTCGAGACCCTGGACCGGCTGGCGAACGCACTGGGCATTCCGCTTACACGCTTCTTCGCCGACCTGCGCTGCCGCACCGATTTCAGCCATGTGCCTTCGGGCAAGGGCCTTCGAGTGGAACGCCTGGGCGCCGTCGCGGACTACCGCTACGAACTGCTCGGCCATGTGCTCTCGGGCAACCTGTTCGTCGAGCCCTACCTGGTCATGCTGGAAGCCGACGCCCAACCCCATGTGACCTTTCAGCATCCGGGCTTGAAGTTTCTCTATCTTCTATCGGGCGCCGTGACCTATCGCTATGGCTCCAGGCGCGTGAAACTCGGCGTCGGCGATTCGCTGCTCTTCGATGCCAGCGCACTGCACGGCATCGAGGACCTCGGCACGCTGCCGGTGTCGTATCTCTCCGTCGTCTTCACCTTGCGTGGCTAGGCATTCAATCGCGACCTGCGGCGATGCTTGTCCCAGGTCAATGAGTCCCTCGCGCGGGAGGGCTAGCCTTGTGTCTTTCAATGAGGAGATCACACATGGCAGCCTCGCTTTCGCTCGACTTGCCCTTCATGGACCGGGCGCACGAGCAGTTCACGGCCCTGTTGAAAGACGTCGACGAAGCCGGCGACGCCGAGCTGCCGGCCGCTTGGCGGCGGGTGGTCGACCTGGCGGCCGACAGCTTCGCGCGCGAGGACGAGTGGATGCAGGACACCCGCTTCTCCTGCCGCAAGGACCACACGCTGCAGCACCGGGTGGTGCTCGAGGTCATGCGCGAAGGCGTCGTGCAGGCCCACAAGGGCCAGCTGCTGCAGGTCCGGCAGATGGCCTGGCAGTTCAGGGACTGGTACCACAAGCATGTGCAGACAATGGACGCCGCGCTGGCGCTGCACCTGCGCGGGATGCGCTTCGATCCGGCCAACGGCGAGCCGGGGCCGGGCGGCTTCGCGGTGGCGGCGGCGCGGGCCTGAGGGAGACCGCCAGCTGTGCGGGCCGCGGGGTGGCATGTCCTTCGCAGGTCACCGCGTCATTTCGATGGTGCGCCCGTGGAGCGGCTGGGTCGGCCGCGCGTTCATCGGATAGAGCTTGCCGAACTTCAGGATTTCGCTGTCGGCAATCCTCACCGGCGTCTTCAGGACGAACCAACGAACATCCTCGCTGCACGGCGGCGTGGTGAGCGATCCCTCGAAGGTGTAATAGCCCTTGCTGCTGGGCAGCAGCGCCGAGGCATCGACCGTGGCTTCGACGGACGTTTCCCGATCCTTTTTCTTCGGCAGGTTCTTCCAGATGGTGGCGATCATGGGATTGGCGCCGCCCTTGTCGAGCAGGACTGCGACCACCGCGAGCTTGCCTTCAGCGTTCTTGTGCACCAGGTGAGCGACCATCGCGTGCGACTTGCCGGCGATCTTCTCTTCACTTGGCTTGTGGAAGTGGAACTGCACGAGCTCGTAGCGCGCCCCGCCCACGTCGATCCAACTGCCGGGGGCGTAGTTCACCTGGATCGTATGACCGTTGTCGATCACCTTGAGTGGCGATGGCTTGTAATCGAACTGGATCGTCGGGAGGTCCGCCGCCTTGGCGCCGCGGATGTCGATGGGCGACTGGATCTTCCCGAGCTTGCAGGTGGCAAACTCCTGGTCGACTTCCGCCCAGCTCGCGGGTCCGTGGTGGCCGCTGTACGACCAGTGCTCACCTTGAGCCCGCACCTGCACTGGGCAGCACAGCGTCATGGCGATGAAAAGCACAGAGAGGGCCTTGATGGGGTCCATAGCGCATCTCCTTTTGCGGCGTCCGCAGCGTCGGCTTCGGGCGCTCAAGAACGTTCGTCGATTCGAGCCAGCGAAAAGCACCCAAGGCACGCCGCATCGACATGAAGGCAGCCTGGCTTCCGCGTCGAACGATAGGCCTGCGCTGCTGTATGCAGCCTGACTGCCCTGGCGCGGCAAATCTTCTTGTTTTCGGGGCGTCAGCAACGCGGTGCTCGCTGCAATTTGGGTACTGGCAGGTGTTCATGTCGCTGCCAACGCCGGTGCCTAGCCCCATCGGGCGGCTTCCCGGTGGCGGCAGCGCGGGCCCGAGCCCGCTCAGCCGCCCTTGAACTGCGGCGCGCGCTTGGCCAGGAAGGCCGCGCAGCCCTCGTGCGCATCGTCGCTGTCGAACACCAGGCTGATCATCGCGCGCTCGTATTCGAGCGCCGCGTCGATCGGCATGTCGGCGCCGTGCAGCATCGACTTCTTGAGCAGGCCCAGGGCCACCGGCGATCTCTCGGCGATGCGCCGGGCCAGCGCCATGGTGTCGTCAAGCAGCCGCCCGGGCGCGGCCACGGCGTTGACCAGCCCCATCGCGAGCGCCTCGCGCGCCTCGATCGGATCACCCGCAAACATCAGCAGCTTGGCCTGGCACAGCGGCAGCTGGCGCATCAGCCGCTGCGAGCCGCCGCCGCCCGGGAACAGGCCGAGCTTGATCTCCGGCAAGCCGATGCGCACGCCCTCGCCGATCAGGCGGATGTCGATGCACAGCATCAGCTCCATGCCCCCGCCGAGCGCCCATCCGTTCACGGCCGCGAGCGTCGGCTTCGGGCAGCTCTCGAAGCGGCGGAAGACGCGCTGCACCACGGCGCCGAACTCCTGGTAGTGCGCCAGCCCGCGCCGGCTGTTCAGGTCCTTGATGTCGCCGCCGGCGACGAAGGCCCGGTCGTCGGCCCCGGTGACGACGATGGCACGCACCGCATCGTCGGCCTCCAGCGTGGTCAATGCCTGCTCCATGGCGAGCAGCATCGGCAGGTCCAGCGTGTTGAGCCGTTGGCCGCGGTTGAAGCGCATGACGCCGACGGCGCCCTCGACATGGATCAGTACGGCATCGGACATGTGAATCAGGCTCCTTGTCGGGGTTCGGCGAACGACAGGCGGCCGTCCAGCCAGGCGTCGATCTGCGGCAGGCGGTCGACGCCGAAGAAGGCTTCGCCGTCGATCACCACGAAGGGCGAGCCGAAGACACGCTCGCGCACCGCGGTGTCGACCTCCTGCCTCAGCAGGTCCTTGGCTTCGTCGCCAGCCAGTAGCATCTCGAAATGGGCCGCATCGCCGACGGCAGGCACCGCATCGCAGGCCCAGCGCGCCACCTGCCCGGCGTTGTCGAGCGGCGCGGCGTCGCGGAAATAGCCGCGCATCGCTGCCTGCGCGAAGCGAACGGCGCCGGCGGCATCGATGCGATCGACCAGGTGGAATGCGCGCGCGGCATGCGGCGCGATCGTGGGGAAGCCCGCGGGCAGGCGCAACGGCACACCGAGGAAGCGTGCCGAGCGCTCGAAGTCGTGCCACATGTAGGCCCGCTTGGCCTCGTGGGCCATCGGCGCGGGCAGGTCCAGCGCCCGCAGCACCGCGAACAGCAGCACCGGGCGCCAGCGCACGCGGCGCCCGTGCCGCTCGGCCAGCGCGTCGATCTTCTCGGACATCAGGTAGCCGTAGGGCGACGCGAAGTCGAACCAGAAGTCGATCGGCGCCTGTTCGCTCATTGAATGGCCCGCGCCAATGCCGGACTCGGCGGCAGCAGGCAGGCGCGGCGGTACTCGGCCGCGATGCGCGTGACCAGCTCGGCCACCGCCGGTATGTCGTGGATCGTGGCGACGCCCTGCCCCGCGCTCCACAGGTCCTTCCAGAGCCGAGCCTCGGAATCGGTCAGCGCGCTCATGTCGGGTCGCTTCGGTGGCAGTGTCGCGACGTCGATGCCGAAACGTTCGATCGACGGGCGCAGGTAGTTGGCATGCACGCCCGAGAGCCGGTCGGTGTAGACCAGGTCGGCCACGCCCGCGTCGACCACCATCTGCTTGTAGTCCTGCTGCGCCTGCGACTCGCGGGTGGCGAGGAAGCGGGTGCCCATGTAGACCAGGTCGGCGCCGAGCGCCTCGGCGGCGCGGATCTGGAAGCCGTCGTTGATGGCGCCGCCGAGCACCAGGCAGCCGTCCCAGAACTCGCGGATCTCGCGCACCAGCGAGAAGCTGCTCTGGCTCGAGGCATGGCCGCCGGCGCCGGCGCCGACGCAGATCAGGCCGTCGACGCCGGCCTGCATCGACTTGCGTGCGTGCTCGGCGCTGGTGACGTCGCAGAACACGGTGCCGCCGTAGCCGTGCACCGCCTCGACCACCGGCGCCGGATTGCCCAGGCAGGTGATGACGAAGGGCACGCGGTGCGCGACCACCACCTCGAGGTCGGGCTCGAAGCGCGGGTTGGTGCGATGCACCACCAGGTTGATGCCGTAGGGCGCGATGGTGGCCGCGGGGTCGGCCGCGCGGGCAGCGGCGAGATCCTGCTCGATCTGGTGCAGCCACTGGTCGAGCTGCGCCGCGGGCCGCGCATTGACATGCGGAAAGGTTCCGACCACGCCGGCCTTGCACAGCGCGGTGACGAGCGGCGGGAACGACACCAGGAACATCGGCGAGCCGATCACCGGGACCGAGAGCGCGTGGCGGAACAGTTCAGGCATCGGCATGGGGAAGCTCCGGTGCGGCGCCGCGTTTCTTCAGCGCGCGCAGGTCGCGCATGCCAGGCAGGGCGCGCGGATCGACACCCGGCGGGAAGATCTGGTGCTTCTGTATCTTCTGCGTCGCCGTGGTCGGGATGCGGTCGGTCACCCAGACCCAGCCGGGCGCCTTGTAGTAGGCCAGCTTCGCGTGGCAGAAGTCGAAGAGCGCGCGCACCGCGGCATCGACATCCGTGCCGGCCTCGGCGCGCAGCACGACGCAGGCAAGCACCTCTTCCTCCCGGACGTCGTCGGGCAATGCCAGCACCGCCACCTGGTCGACCCACGGATGCGTCTGCAGCAGCGCCTCGACCTCGGCCGCGGCGATGTTCTCGCCCGAGCGGCGGATGATGTTCTTGCGCCGATCGACGAAGTGCAGCATGCCGTCGGGCGAACGCCGGACGATGTCGCCGGTGTGGAACCAGTCGCCGCGCCACGCCTGCTCGGTGGCCTGCGGATCGTCGAGGTAGCCGCTGAAGAAGTCCTTGCGCGGCGTCGCGGCCGAATGGCGGACCACCATCTCGCCATCGGTGCCGTCGGGCACATCGATGTCGGCGTCGTCGACCACCCGGACCTCGAGCCCGGGCTGCGCGCGGCCGAAGGCCCGCGTGCCGACCTGGCGCGGCGCCTGGTTGTCGATCAGCGCGCGCACCATCTCGGTCATGCCCCAGATCTCGATCAGCGGGAAGCCGAAGCGCTGCTCGAAGCTCGCATGCCGCTGCGGCTCGACGCCGGCGCCGATCGCAAAGCGCACCGAGTGCTCGCGGTCGAGCGGGCTCTCCGGCTGGCCCAGCAGCATCGGCACCACCACGCCCAGGTAGTGCACGACCGTCGCGCGCGATTCGCGCACCTCGGTCCACCAGCGCGAGACATGGAAGCGGTCGGTCTGCACCTGGCAGTTGCCCTTGAGCATCGCGCAGTAGAACGAGAAGATCGACGCGTTCACGTGGAACAGCGGCAACGGGTTGTAGATGCGCTCGCAGCCCTCGCCGAAGCTGGCCAGGCCGCCGCGCGTCGCGTACCAGGCGCCGGCCGCGAGCTCGTAGCGGTGCGACAGCACGCAGCCCTTGGGCCGGCCCGTGGTGCCGCTGGTGTAGAGCACGCTGGCTGGGGTCTGGCCGTCGGGCGTGGTGGATGTGGCGGCTTGAGCCGCACGCGGCAGGCCTTGGGCGAAGGCATCGAGGCGCACCACGCCGGGCTGCTGCGCCGCTTCGGCCAACGCGGCCTGCAGCAGCGTGTCGAGCGCAGCGACCACGACCACCAGGTCGACCTTGGCATGGTCGATCACGAAGGCCAGCTCACCCGCCCGATGGTCGGGATTGAGCGGCACGCAGCACGCGCCCAGCGCGTTCATCGCGAGCTTGTGCAGCAGGTGCTCGGGCCGGTTCTCGAGCAGCAGGCCGATGCGGTGGCCGACGCCGTAGCCCGCGGCGGCATAGGTTCGCATCAAGGCCTGCACGGCCTGCGCCGCTGCGCGGTAGCTGATCTCGACGCCTTCGGCCGCGTAGGCGCGCGCGGGGTTGGCGGGCACGGCCAGGAAGGTCTTGTCCGCATAGGCTTCAGCGGCCCTGGCGAAGGCGTCGCCGATGGTGGCGTGGTCGTCGATCGCGATCATGTCCGGTCGTCCTCCTTCTTTGCCGCGCCGCGTCGCGGCTCAGAGGCGCAGCACGCCGTAGCCGACGTCGTCGCCGAAAGGCGCATTCAGCGAAGCCGCGATCGCCATGCCGAGCGCGT
Organism: Variovorax sp. M-6; assembly: GCF_052114385.1. Taxonomy (NCBI): domain Bacteria; kingdom Pseudomonadati; phylum Pseudomonadota; class Betaproteobacteria; order Burkholderiales; family Comamonadaceae; genus Variovorax; species Variovorax sp. M-6. The sequence goes on from NZ_JBFREQ010000017.1 coordinate 17,462, forward strand.
TGCGCGTGTCGACCGGATCGAGGATGCCGTCGTCCCACAGCTCGGAGGTCGAGTGGTACGCATCGCTCTCGGCCTCGAAGCTCTTGAGCACCGGGTCGCGGATGGCCGCGATCTCCTCGTCCGACAGCGCATGGCCGTTGCGCTGCAGCTGGCGCACCTTCACGTCGGCCAGCGTGTTGGCCGCCTGCTCGGCGCCCATCACGGCGATCTGCGACTGCGGCCACATCCAGAGGAAGCGGCCGTCGAAGGCGCGCCCGCACATGCCGTAGTTGCCGGCACCGAAGGAGCCGCCGACGATCACGGTGAACTTGGGCACGGTGCAGCCGACCTGCGTCATGATCATCTTGGCGCCGTCCTTGGTGATGCCGCGCTCCTCGTACTCGCGCCCGACCATGTAGCCCGTGATGTTCTGCAGGAAGACCAGCGGCGTGCGGTCGCGGTCGCACAGCCGCATGAAGTGCGCGGCCTTGAGCGAACTGTCGTTGAAGAGCACGCCGTTGTTGGCCAGGATGCCGACCTTGCAGCCCCAGATGCGCGCATAGCCGCAGACCATGGTGGTGCCGTAGTCCGGCTGGTACTCGTGGAACTGGCTGCCGTCGACGATGCGCGCGATCACCTCGCGCATGTCGAAGCCGGTCTTCCAGTCGGTCGGGATGATGCCGTAGAGCTCCTGCGGGTCGTAGTGCGGCGGCTCGGCCTCGATGCGGTCGATGGCCTGCTTGCGGCCGGGCGTGGTCTGGGCCAGGATGTCGCGCGCGATCGACAGGGCATGCGGCTCGTCGTCGGCCGCGTAGTCGCAGGTGCCCGAGACGGTGGTGTGCATCTGCGCACCGCCCAGCGCCTCGGCCGTGACCACCTCGCCGGTGGCGGCCTTGACCAGCGGCGGCCCGCCGAGGAACACGCCGCCGTTGCCGCGCACGATCACGCTGTAGTCGCACAGCGCCGGGATGTAGGCGCCGCCCGCGGTGCAATGGCCGAGCACCACCGCGATCTGCGGCACGCCCATCTTCGACAGCGTGCACTGGTTGCGGAAGATGCGGCCGGCCGCATGGCGGTCGGGGAACAGCTCCGACTGCAGCGGCAGGAAGCCGCCCGCGCTGTCGCAGAGGTGGATCACCGGCAGCCGGTTCTCGATCGCGATGTCGAGCGTGCGGACGATCTTCTTGATCGACAGCGGATACCAGGCGCCGCCCTTGATGCTCGGATCGTCCGCATGGATCATCACCTCGCGGCCCTCGACGATGCCGATGCCCGAGACCTGCCCCGCGCCATGCACCTCGCCCTCGTACGCACGGTTGGCGGCGAGCGCGCCGATCTCCAGGAACGGCGTGCCCGGATCGAGCAGCAGGTCGAGCCGCTCGCGCACGGTCAGCTTCTTCTGCCGATGCAGGCGCTCGATGTCGCGTTCCGGCCGCTCGTAGCGCGCGCTGTGCAGCTTCTGGCGCAGCGCATCGACGCGTTGGACCATGGCCTCGTGGTTCTGCCGGAAGCCCGCGCTGCCGGTGTCGATCTGGCTCTGGATGCGGCTCATTGCGATGGCTCCTCCGTGCGCACCAGCACCGCGCCGCGCTGGAAGGTCTGGCCGACCGCCAGGGGCAGCTCGGCCACCACGCCGTCCGCCGCGGCGCCGATCGTCATCTGCAGCTTCATGCTCTCGATGACCAGCAGGGCATCGCCCTGCCGCACCGCCTGTCCGAGCGTGGCCTGCAGCGAGACGACGACGCCCGGCATCGGTGCCAGCGAGGCGCCCGCCACGCCGGTCGCGGCCCCGTTGCTCGAGCGCGCGGGGTCGACGCGGTCCAGGCGCCAGGCCCGCCCCTTGAGGTGCACATAGACCGAGTCGCCGTGCGCCACGGCATTCAGGCGCTCGCTGCGACCGTCGACCGTGGTGACGAAGCTGCCGCCGCCGGCCGCGCGCACCGCGAGCCGGACGTCGTCGACTTGCACCGCTTCGGCATGGGCATGGACGCGGTGCCGCACCGCAGGGGCATGGCTGAACAGGAAGGTGGTCATGGATGAGGCCTCGTGAAGATCAGTTGCGCCAGGCACCCATCGAGGCGTAGGGCTCGGGGACGGTGCGGGCGGCGCGGTCGGGTGCCGCCGACGCGGCGACCGCCAGCAGGGCCTGCCGCTCGCCATCGGTCAGCGGTGCGGGTGCCAGCGCCTCGCGATGCCGCTCCAGGAAGCCGGTGTCGGTCTCGCCCTGTGCGAAGGCCGGGTGGCGCAGCACCCGCGCCAGGAAGTCGTTGTTGATCGTGACGCCCAGCATCGTGGTCTCGGCCAGCGCCGTGCGCATGCGGGAGATCGCGAGGCGGCGGTCGGCGCCGTGCACCACGAGCTTGGCGAGCATCGAGTCGAAGTCGGCGGTCACGGGCGCGCCTTCGGTGACACCGACGTCGAAGCGCACGCCCGGACCCTGCGGCGCGCGCAACAGCAGCACGCGGCCGGTGTCCGGCACGAAGCCGGCGTCCGCGTCCTCCGCGAGGATGCGGCATTCGATGGCGTGGCCGGCGCTTGTCACCTGCGCCTGCGTGATGCCCAGCGCCTCGCCCTGGGCCACGCGCAGTTGCAGTTCGACCAGGTCCAGCCCGGTGACCATCTCGGTCACCGGATGCTCGACCTGCAGCCGGGTATTCATCTCGAGGAAGAAGAACTCGCCCTCGGGCGAGACGATGCATTCGACCGTGCCCGCGTTGACGTAGCCTGCCGCCGACGCCAGGCGCACGGCCGCGGCGCAGATGCGCTCGCGCAGTGCCGCCGGCAGCCCGGGTGCCGGCGACTCCTCGATCAGTTTCTGGAAGCGGCGCTGGATCGAGCACTCGCGTTCGCCAAGGTGGATCACGTGGCCGTGGCTGTCGCCGAAGACCTGCACCTCGATGTGGCGCGGCCTCTCGACGAAGCGCTCGGCGAACAGGCGGCCGTCGCCGAAATAGCGCTGGCTCTCGGCGCGCGCGATGTCGATCGCGGCGGCCAGTTCCTGCTCGCGCCGCACGATCTGCATGCCCTTGCCGCCGCCGCCCGCCGCCCCCTTGATCAGGAGCGGAAAGCCGATGCCGCGCGCGCGCTCGGCAAAGCTCGCGGGGTCGTCGGCCTCGTCGGCCGAAGGCGTGACCGGCACGTCGTGCTGCACCGCGAAGCGGCGCGCGCTGATCTTGTCGCCCATCAGCTCGATCACGCTCGCGGGCGGGCCGACGAAGACCAGGCCGGCATCCGCCACGGCCTGCGCGAAGGCCGCGTTCTCCGACAGGAAGCCGTAGCCCGGATGGATGGCGTCGCAGCCGCTGTCGCGCGCGGCGCGGATCATGGCCTGGGCATCGAGCCAGGCCGCGACCGGCGGTTCGCCGAAGACCTCGACCGACCCGCTGGCGGCGAGCAGCGCGGGGCCGGCACGGTCCTGCCGGTGCCAGGGCACGACGGTCTCGATGCCGAGACGGCTGGCCGTGCGCACGATGCGCAGCGCGATCTCGGCGCGGTTGGCAATGAAGAGCTTTCGGATCGGTGTCATGAGGGGTCTTTGCGTCGTTTCGCCGTTGGAGCTGCGGGAGCCGGCGGCAGCACGCCGGCGGCCACGATCCTTTCGAGCCGCGCGAGCCGGGCCTCGATGTCGCCTCCCGGGCGCTGCGCCGCGACGGTCGCGCCGGGCGCAAGGTCGAGCGCGGCTTCGCGCGTCATCAGCATGCCGCCCAGCAGCATGGCCGTGCAGCGGTCCGCAGTGGCTTCGATGTCGATGCTGCCGCGGCCGTACAGCTGCGACCACATGCGGTGCTCGATGCCGCCGTAGACCATGCTGCGGATCAGCTCGACGTCGGTGTCGGCGGGCAGCTCGCCCTCCTCCACCGCCTCGCGCACGGTGCGCACCAGGAAGGCCGTGTAGCGCACCTGCAGGTCGTGCAGCACCGACTGGAAGTAGTCCGGGCTGGTGCGCACCTCGTGCAGCACGATGCGCGAGAGCCCGGGCTCCTCGACGTACACGCGCAGGTGCCGCCAGACCAGGAAGCGCAGCCGGCTGCGGAAGCCGTGGATGCGCGCGAAGCCGTCGGCGATGTCCTGGATCAGCGGCTCGTACATGCCGCGCAGCACCTCGTTGAGCAGGTCGCGCTTGGTCGGGAAGTAGGTGTAGACCAGCCCTTCGACGACGCCGACGCGGGCCGCGATCTCGGCCACCGAGGAACGCTCGAAGCTCTTTTCGAGAAACACTTCGCGCGCCGCGGCCAGGATCTCGGCCGCGCGGCGCAGCCGGCGCGGCGTCTGCTTGCCGGCGGCGATGGGGGCCAGGGAGTCGCCCAGGATCGCGCTGGGCGAACCCGCCGCGCTCGAGTTGACTTTTCCGGCGGGTGCCTTGGACGTTGAAGCAGTGGTTTTCATGAAGGGCTTTGTACCAATTCGGCCGGCACGTCGAGTTCCAGGTCGAGCAGCATCTGCGCCAGCGCCTTGCCCTGCGGGTCGTAGCGCAGCGAGGCGATGCCACCGCCGCCGAGCGCGTTCTCGAGCGTGAAGTTCAGCGCATGAAAGCCCGGGAGCAGGTAGCGCGTGACCTTGCCGCGGGCCACGTGCGCGAAGTACGCCGCCACGGTGCCGGCGTCCAGCGTGCGCAGCAGCCACGCATAGGCTTCGGGCGAACGTGCGATCACGCCGATGTTGGCCATGTCGCCCTTGTCGCCGCTGCGCGCATGGGCGATGCGGATCAAGGGGACGCGCACGGTGGCGGCCACCGGCGCAGCGGCCGACGGCTGCTGCGTGGCATCGGGCACGGCGACCGGCTGGCCGACCTGCAGCTCGTCGAACGGCAGCGCCTGCCCGTCGAGCGAAACCCGCGCCGGCACCGCCGCACGGTCGACCCGCAGCGAGAACAGCCGCACCACCGGCGAAGGCGACGGCCGACCCGCGGCGAAGCCCGTGATGCCTTGTGCCATGGAAGTCGCCGAGGGCGCGATCTCGCGCGCCAGCAACTCGAGCGCGGCGCGCGATGCATGGCGCGCGGCAAGCTTCAGCACCACCTCGCGGCTGTGCGCCGTGCGCGCATGCGGGCCGTAGGTGCTCTCCGCACCGAGCACCTCGATGTGGGCTTCGCCGAAGTCGGCCAGTCCGCGCTCGGCCAGCAGCCGCCGGCAGCGCGCCAGGATCGCGTCGCCCACGCGCTGCGCCTTGCGTGCCGCTTCGGGCCCGCCGATCATCAGCGTGCCCAGCAGGCGCCAGCCGTCGGCATAGGTGGCGCTGGCCTTGTACGTGAGCGGCGCGGGCCGGCCCCGTGCGCCGCTGACGCGCACGCGATCGGGCCCGCCCTGCTCGAGCCGCACCTCGGAGAAGTCGCAGCACACGTCGGGCAGCAGGTAGGTGCGTGGATCGCCGATCTCGTAGACGATCTGCTCGGCCGCCGTGGCGGGGATGACCAGCCCGCCCGTGCCGGGCGGCTTGGTCAGCACGAAGCTCCGGCCGTCGGCCGCGCATTCGACGATCGGGAAGCCCATGTCGTCCCAGCCGGGCACCCGCTCCCAGTCGGTGAAGAGGCCACCGGTGGCCTGGGCGCCGCATTCGATCAGGTGGCCCGCGAGGCTGCCGGTCGCGAGCCGGTCCCAGTCGCGCCAGTCCCAGCCGAACTCGTGCACCAGCGGCGCCAGCGTGACCGCGCTGTCGACCACGCGGCCGGTGATCACGATGTCGGCCCCGGCCGCCAGCGCCGCCACGATCGGCTGCGCGCCGAGGTAGGCATTGATGCTGAGCAGCGCATCGGGCATCGGTGCGCCGCTGAACATTTCGCGCGTGCCCGCCGCGCGCAAGGCATCGGCCTGCGCGGACAGGTCGTCGCCCTCGACCACGGCGATGCGCAGCGCAATGCCCTGGGCGTCGAGTTCTTTCTGCAGCGCGACACGGCAGGCGGCCGGATTCACGCCGCCGGCGTTCGACACCACGCGAATGCCGCGCGCCTTCAGCTCGGGCGCGAGCGCCGCCACGATGCGCACGAAATCCGGCGCAAAGCCGGCGTCGGCCGACTTGGCCTTGGCACGGGCCAGCAGCGACATCGTGATCTCGGCCAGGAAGTCGAAGACCAGGTAGTCGATCTCGCCGCGCTGCACCAGCTGCGAGGCGCCGCTCTCGGAGTCGCCCCAGAAACCGCTGGCGCAGCCGATGCGCAGCGGACGGGTTCGATGTTCGGGCATGTTCATACCGGCTTTCCTTCAGCGTCCGGGCCAGAGAGGCGCGCGGCGTTCGGCGAAGGCCTTCATGCCCTCGCGCGTGTCCTCGCTCTGCGACAGCACGGGCAGGATGGCCTGGGCGAGATTCAAGGCGTCGTTGAACGACAGGTCGGTGATCGCGCCGATGGCGCGGCGCCCGATGCGCAGCGCGACCGGCGAGTTGGCCGCGAGCTGGGCCACCAGCGCGTCGACCGCGGCATCGAGCTCTGCGGCCGGCACGACGCAGTTGACGATGTCGAAGCGCTCGGCGTCGGCGGCCGGAAAACGGTGCGCGAGAAAACACATCTCCAGCAGCCGGCGGCGCGGGATCACGCGCATCAGCAGCGGCAGGATCATCATCGGGAACACGCCGACGCGCGCCTCCGTGGTGCCGAACATCGCACCCTCGGCGGCGATCGCGAAGTCGCAGGCGCAGACCAGTCCGAGCCCGCCGCCGAAGGCGCTGCCGTTGACGCGCGCGACGATCGGCAGGTGGCAGCGGTCGAGCGCGCGGAACAGCTCGGCCACCGGGTTGTCGAAGCGGCCGGGCTCCAGCGCGAACGGAGAACCGTCGGCGGTCGGCTTGAGCTGGCCGCCGGCACAGAAGGTCTTGTCGCCGGCCCCGGTGAGCACGATGGCGCGCACGCCTTCCATCGCCTCGGCCTGGCGCAGCGCCTCGGTCAGCGCGACCATCACCGCGTCGGTCATCGTGTTGTGCGCCTCGGCACGGTCGATGGTGATGCGGCAGGCCGCGCCTTGCCGTTCGACCTTGACCTGTGCCTGCGTCGGTGCCGTGTTCATGACTTCTCCCCGTCGCCGCCGGGCAGGTCATCGAAGGTGACCGGCGGCTGGTACTGCGGGAAGCCGTCGTAGGCGAAGGTTCGCGCTGCGGGCTCCAGCTTCCAGGTCGGACGTGCGGTCGGCACGCCGCCATCGACGCGGATCACGCTGCCGCTGATGAAGCCCGCGGCCTCCGACAGCAGGTAGACCACGGCCGAGGACAGCTCGGCCTCGGTGCCGAAGCGCTGCAGCGGCACCTTGTTGCGCAGGCCGCGCAGCACATTGCGATAGTCCTCGTCGTAGGTGTCGATGCCGGCCGAGGCGATCCAGCCCGGCGCGACCGCGTTGACCCGCACGCCCGCATGCCCCCACTCGCAGGCGGCGGTCTCGGTCAACGTGAACACGCCGCCGCGCGCCGCGCCCGAATGGCCCATGCCCGGCAGCCCGCCCCAGATGTCGGCCAGCATGTTGACGATGCTGCCGCCGTTCGCCTCCATCCACTGCACGAAGCACTCGCGCGAGAACAGGAAGGTGCCGTGCAGGTTGTTGCGCACCACCGCATCCCAGCCCTTGAGCGAGATGTCGCGCAGCCGGGCCGGAAACTGCCCGCCCGCGCAGTTGAAGAGCCCGTCGAGCCGGCGGTGCGCCGCGATGACCTCGGCCACGGTCGCCTTGACCGCCGCTTCGTCGCGGATGTCGCAGACGTGCGTCGTGATGTCGCCCGCGCGCTCCGGGTAGATGGCGGCGATCTCGGCCGCCACCGCGTCGAGCTTGCCCGACTGCCGCCCGACCAGCGCGAGGTGCGCGCCGAGACTCGCGAGTTCGTGCGCGGTGCAGCGGCCGAGCCCGCTGCCGCCGCCGGTGACGACCACCGTGCGGCCGTCGAACAGGCCGGGACGAAAGGCCGAGCGGTAGCGCTCGGTGCTGGCGGAAGAAGAGGCTTCGGTCGGCATCGAATCAAGGCTCAGTAGGCGACGAAATCGGTCAGCGACTTCACGGTGCCGCTCTGCGGATCGGTCTGGAACAGCTTGATCGGCATCACGGCCTGGCCCTTCGGGTTGTCGAAGGAGACCGGGCCGCTGAGGCCGCCGACCTTGTAGTCGTGCAGCTTGTCGAGCTGCGCGATCACGCAGGCGCGCGTCACGTTGGCGCCGCAGCGGCGCACGCCCTCGGCGAAGACCATCGTGCCGACGTAGCCGCTCACCGTGTAGCGGTTGAAGTTGGCGTAGTCGTCGGCGCTCAGGTACTTCTTGGCCGAACCCATCAGCGCCGCGCCCGCGGGGTCGTAGTTGGAGGCGTAGTAGTCGGGGATCAGGTACTGGTAGCCCGAGGGCGCCGCCAGCTTGACCGCGGCCGGCAGCTGGCCGGCCCACAGCGTACCCAGGGTCACGTCCATGTCGAGGCGGCGCAGCTCCGACATGATCGAGGCCGACTCGGTGGTCAGCGTGCCGAGGTAGAGCGCATTGACGCCCTTGTCCTTCAGCGTCAGCACCTCGGCCGAGAAGTCCTTGGCGCCGCGCTTGAACGAGATCTCGGCCACGCTCGAAAGGCCGAATTCCTTGACCGCCTTCTGGTAGCCCGCCAGCAGGGCTTTGCCGAAGTCGTCGTCCTGGTAGAGGATGCCGAACTTGGCGCCCTTCTTGTTCATCTTCTCGACCATGTAGCGGACCGGCACGTAGCCCGCATAGTCGTAGTCGGGCCCGATCATGAAGACGTTGGGCCGCCGCGGCGACACCACGGCCGGGTTCGGCGCCATGTGGACGATGGTCGGGATCTTCGCCTCCTCGATCGCCGGCAGCATCGCCACCATGTGCGAGCTGCCGGTGGTGCCGGTGATGCCGAACACCTTGTCGGTGTCGATCAGCTTCTTGACCGCCGACACCGAGCGCGCCGGCACGTAGCCGTCGTCCTCGTAGATCGCGCGCAGCTTGCGGCCGTTGATGCCGCCGGCGGCATTGATCTCGGCGATCGCGAGCTTGGAACCCGCCGCGCCGGCCTTGCCGATCAGCGAGGCCGGCCCCGACATCGGCTGCACCTCGCCGATCAGGATCTCGCTGGCCGTGACGCCGACGTCCTGCGCCTGCGCGCCGGCTGCGGCCGCGAGCATGCCCAACACCGCGAACGCCCGCGCCACCATCGCCTTGCCTTCTTGCTTGCCCATCGTTGTCTCCTGTTGTGATTCGGTTGTCATTGGGACAGCGGCCACTGCACCCAGAAGCGCTTGGCCTTGCGCCAGATGCCGGCCAGTCCCTCGGGTTCGAGCCGCAGGAACAGCAGGATCACGACGCCGTACATCAGCCCCTTGACCTCGTAGATGCGATCGGCCATCAGCGTGCGCACACCGTCCCCTGCAGCCTCGAAGCCGAAGTTCAGCAGCTCGGGCAGCAGCAGGATCAGCGCCGCGCCGAGGATCGCGCCATGGATGCGGCCCATGCCGCCGACGATCACCATCGCCAGCGCCTCGATGCTGATCAGGACGCTGAAGGTGTCGACGTTGACGAAGCGCGTCTGCAGCGCCACCAGCGCGCCCGCGACACCGGTGTAGAACGCGCTGACCATGAAGGCCAGCAGCTTGTAGCGCATCAGGTCGATGCCCATCGCGCGCGCCGCGATGTCGTGATCCCGCAAGGCCAGCCAGGCGCGGCCGATCCGCGAGCGCATCAGGTTCAGCGTGGCGAACACCGCCAGCACCAGGAAGAACAGCGCCGCGTAGTAGAAGCGCTGGTCGCCCTTGAACGACAGGCCCAGCACGCTGAGCGGCTCCACCGGCATGCCCGCCGAGCCGCGCGTGATGCCTTCGGCGAACAGCACCACGTGGCGCACGATGAAGGTGAAGGCCAGCGTGGTGATGGCGAGGTACAGGCCCTTGAGCCGCAGCGAGGGCACGCCGACGATCAGGCTGGCGAGCGCCGCGACCAGCCCCGCCAGCGGGATCGCCAGCAGCGACGGCACGCCGTAGTCGGTGGTGAGGATGGCCTGCGCGTAGGCGCCGATCAGCAGGAAACCGGCGTGGCCGAGCGAGATCTGCCCCGCCACGCCCGACAGCAGGTTGAGCCCGAGCACGCCGACCGACACCACGAAGATGCTGGTCAGCATGTTGAGCCCGTGGGCGCCGAACCAGGCCGGCGCGATCAGCAGCAGGCCGAGGCCGGCCAGCGCCCATCCCCAGGTCGCGCGCTGGGGAGCCAGGGCGACCAGGCCGGCGTAGGAGGTCTGGTAGGTTCTGCTGCGCATCAGACTCTTTCGATTTCACGTTGGCCGAACAGGCCGTAGGGCTTGACCATCAGCACCACGATGATCAGCACGAAGCCGGCGATCTCCTTGAGGCCGCGCCCCAGGTAGCCGCCGGCGAGGTTCTCGAAGACACCGATCACCAGCCCGCCGAAGGCACCGCCGACCACCGAGTCGAGCCCGCCGAGGATGGTGGCCGGGAAGCCGCGCAGGCCCATCTGCGAGATTTCGGGCTCGAGGCTGAACATCAGGCAGAAGGCCAGCCCGGCGAAGGCCGCGAACACCGCCGACAGCGCCCAGGCGATCGCGCTGATGCGTTTCACGTTGATGCCCATCAGCAGCGCGGTGGTCTCGTTGTTGGAGGTCGCCCGCATCGCGATGCCGATGCGCGAGCGCGAGAAGAAGAGCCACATCAGGCCGCACAGCACGGCCAGCGACACCAGCGCGAAGATCTGGCCCGGGTAGAGCGCGAGACCCGCGAAACGGATCACCGTGTTGCCGAAGGGCCGCGGGAAGGCCGTGGGCTCGACGCCCCAGATCAGGATCACGGTGGAGCGGATCACCACCGCGAGGCCGATGGTCACCATCACGCGCGAGAACATCGGCTCGCCGAGCATCGGGCGGATGAAGATGCGCTCGATCGCCAGGCCCAGCAGCACCGACACCGCGAGCACCGCCACCAGCAGCGGCCCGAAGCCGATGCCCGGGATCGTGGCCAGGCTGAAGCTGATGTAGGCGATCAGCATCATCACTTCGCCCTGCGCGAAGTTCACCATGCCGGTGGCCCGGTAGACGATCGCGAAGCCCATCGCGACCAGGCCGTAGAGCGCGCCGATCACGAGCCCCGAGGTGACGAGGTTGAGGAAGTAGTTCATCAGGCCGTCACTTTCTCGGAGCCGTAGATGTGCGCGACCTCGGCCGCGTACTTCTGCTCGATGACCCGCCGGCGCACCTTCATCGTGGCCGTGAGTTCGCCGTCGTCGTGGTCGAGCTGCTTCTTCAGCAGCGCGAACTTGCGGATGCTCTCGACGCGCGAGAAGCGCTCGTTGACGCGCTTGACGTCGTCGGCGATGAGTTCGCGCACCGCGTCGAGCTGCGCCAGCGTCTCGTAGGTGGTGTAGGCCATGCCGCGCTCCTGCGCCCATTTGCCCACCGTGTCGAGGTCGATCTGGATCAGGGCCGAGACGAAATGCCGGCCGTCGCCGAGCAGCACGGCCTCGCTGATGTAAAGGCTTTCCTTCAGGGCGTTCTCGATCAGCGACGGCGTGATGTTCTTGCCGCCGCTGGTGATCAGGATGGCCTTCTTGCGGTCGACGATCTGCACCTGCCCGGTGGCCTCGTCGAGTTCGACGATGTCGCCGGTGCGCAGCCAGCCGTCGTCGAAGGCGGCTCGCGTGGCCGCCTCGTCGTGCAGGTAGCCGTTGAAGACGATCGCGCCGCGCAGCTGCAGCTCGCCGTCGGCCGCGACGCGCTGCGCCACCACGCCGGGCAGCAGCGGGCCGCACCAGCCGAGGCGCGACAGCGCGGCCGACTGCGAATGGCTGGCGCCACTGGTCTCGGTCATGCCGTAGATCTGGTAGATCGGCACGCCCAGCGCGCGGAAGAACAGGATCACCGAGGGCGAGATCGACGCGCCGCCGGTCATCGCGACCCAGGTGCGGTCGAGGCCCACGCCGGCCAGCAGGTTGCTGAACACGGCCACCCGCAGCAGCCAGGCCACGAAGGCGTCGCGCCGGCCGACCGGACGGCCGCCGTTGGCGATGGTCCGCTCGGCGATCGGCGTCGCGATGGCCAGCGCCTTCGTGAAGGCGCGCCGCGCGATCGGCCGCGCATCGCGCGACTTGATCAGGATCTCGTACTGCAGCTTCTCCCAGATGCGCGGCACGCCGAAGAAGAAGCTCGGGCCGATCTCGTGCAGGTTGTGGGTGACCGCGTCGATCGACTCGGCGAAGTTGACGATCGAGCCGTAGACCAGCTGCATCACCGGCGACATCAGGCGCTCGGCCACGTGGCACAGCGGCAGGTAGCAGACCACCGTGAGCGGCTTGCCGGCGAAGCCCTGCACCGCGCCCAGCGCCGCCGCGTCGGACAGGATGCCGGCGTGCGAGATGCGCGCGCCCTTGGGCATGCCGGTGGTGCCCGAGGTGTAGACGATCAGCGCGTCCTGGCCGGCATCGAGCGCGTCGACGACAAGCTCCCAGGCGGCGCTTCGATCGGGTTGCTGCGCCAGCGCGCGGCCTTCGGCGAGCGCCTGCTCGAAGGGCATCAGCATCGGCTCGTCGTAGTGGCGCAGGCCCTTCCAGTCGACCGTGAGCACGCGCTCGAGGTCGGGCAGGCCGCCGTCGCGGCGCATCGCCTCGAGCACCTTGTCGGTCTGCTCCTGGTCGCCGCACACCGCCACCTTGGCGCGGCAATGGCGAACGATGTACTGCAGCTCGGGCCAGGGGTTGGTGGGGTAGATGCCGACCGTCACGCCGCCCAGCGATTGGGCCGCGAGATCGGCGATGAACCACTCGGGCGTGCCGTCGGAGGCGATGACCAGCTTGTCGCCGGCGCCGAAGCCGGCCTGCTGCAGGAACAGCGCGAACGCGCGCACCCGCTCGAAATAGCCGGCCCAGGTCGTGCCCTGCCAGATGCCGCGCGTCTTCTCGCGGAAGGCGATGCGCTCGGGCGTCTGGCGCGCGCGATGGCGCAGCAGGCCGGGCATCGTGGCGCGCCCCTCGGCCACGCCGGGCGGCAGCGCGGTATCCGCCAGCACGCGGTGGTCGGGGGTCTGCGCCGGCTTCATGCCGCGACGGGCGCAGCGACGCCCAGGTAGGCCGCGATGACGGCCGGGTCGGCCGCCACCTCGGCGGGTGGGCCATCGGCGATCTTGCGGCCGAAGTTCAGCACGCAGACGTGGTCGGAGATGTCCATCACGATGCCCATCTCGTGCTCGATCATCATCACCGTGACGTTGCGCTCCTCGCGGATGTCGAGGATGAAGCGGGCGATGTCCTCGGTCTCCTCCTGGTTCATGCCCGACACCATTTCGTCGAGCAGCAGCAGCCGCGGCTGCATGGCCAGCGCGCGGCCCAGCTCGACCCGCTTCTGCAGGCCGTACGAGAGCGTGCCGACCGGCAGGTCGCGGATGGTCTCGATCTCGAGGAACTCGACGATCTCCTCCGCCGTCTCGCGGGCGGCGATCTCGGCGCGGCGCGCCGAGCCCCAGAACACGGCGGCGCCCAGCACGCCGGTGGTGAGCCGCGCGTGCAGCCCGGTCAGGATGTTGTCGATCACGGTCTCGTGCTTGAAGACCGCGAGGTTCTGGAAGGTGCGTGCGATGCCGCGCTTCGAGAGGCTGTGGGCCGCCGCGCCCGCGATGTCCTCGCCGTCGAAGACGATGCGCCCGGCGCTCGGCGCGAGCAGGCACGAGATCAGGTTGAACAGCGTGGTCTTGCCGGCACCGTTGGGCCCGATGACGCTGAAGATGTGGCCGCGCTCGACGCGCAGGTCGATGCCCGACAGCGCCTCGAGGCCGCCGAAGCGCTTGCCCACGCCCTGCAGTTCGAGCAGCGCCGCGCTCACGAGAGCCACCTCTTGCGCCGCTTGTAGTGCTTGATCTCGCGCATACTGCGGCGCTGGCCGCCGGCCTGCACCCCGAGGTAGAACTCCTTCACGTCGTCGTTCGCGAGCAGCCTGGCGGGCGTGTCGTCGAGCACGATCCGGCCGCGCTCCATGATGTAGCCGTAGTCGGCGAGCGAGAGCGCCAGCTGTGCGTTCTGCTCGACCAGCAGCACCGTCAGGCCGCGTTCGTCGCGCAGGCGGCGAATGATGTCGAAGATCTCCGCGATGATCTGCGGCGCGAGCCCGAGCGAGGGCTCGTCGAGCAGCAGCAGCTTCGGCTCGCCCATGAGTGCACGGCCGATCGCCACCATCTGCTGCTGGCCGCCGGACAGGTAGCCGGCCACGCGATGCCGATGGGCTTCGATCGCGGGGAACAGAGCGTAGATGTTGGCCAGCGCCCGGGATTCGTCGGTGCCGGGCCGCAGGTAGCCGCCCATGCGCAGGTTCTCCTCGACGGTGAGCGTGTCGAACAGCCGCCGCCCTTCGGGCACCTGGACCAGCCCGCGCCGGACGATCTCGTGCGGCGCGCAGCGTTCGAGCGAGGCGTTGTCGTAGCGGATCGCACCGCCCGTGATCTCGCCATCCTCCGGATAGAGCACGCCGCTGATCGCCTTGAGCACGGTCGACTTGCCCGCGCCGTTGCTGCCCAGCAGGGCGACGATGCGGCCCTGGCCGAGCTCGAGCGAAACGTCGCGCACGGCCTCGACCGCACGGTCGTAGAACACCTGCAGGTTGGTGACGCTCAGCATGGGCGACGGCCCCGGCCGAACGAGAGGTGGTGAGATTCCAAGGCTTGTCTCCGCGCCGGTCATGGCGTCTGGTGTGAGGCGGATATTGCGACCATCGGATCGCGGATGTCAATCACTTTCTGACCCTGACTCAATTTATTTTTTCTGCGCCCCACGATCTCGGGACTCCTGGCCCTCCAGACAGGTTTATCCGTTTTTCTCCCAATGAATTGAGATATCCAAGGGTTAGTCCTAGCCTCTCCTCCCTTCCCAAAAGAAGCCAACCGGTGTCTCATCGCCTTCGCGTCGAAACGATTTCATTGAGTGAAGGTCAAAGAAGTTCACGGTCGTCGATGCAGCAACGCCCGGAGGCCCATGGACACCCAGGAACCCGTACGGCTCGATGTCGACGACGAGATCGCCACGATCACGCTGAACCGCGCCGATGCGCTCAACGCGCTGGACTTTCCAGCCGCCGTGGCGCTGCAGCGCGCCATCGATGCCGTGGCTGCCGCACCGGGCGTGCGCGCCCTCGTGCTGCGCGGCGAGGGCCGATCGTTCTGCGTGGGCGGCGACGTTCGCGCCATGCATGCGCACCGCCACGAGCTCCCCGCCTTCATCGCCAGGATGATCGACAGCGTCCACGCCAGCGTGATGGCGCTGAACCGCCTCCCCGTCCCCGTGATCGCCGGCGTGCATGGGGCGGTGGCCGGTGGCGGCCTGTCGCTGGCCCTGGCCTGCGACATGGTGCTGGCGGCGCGTGGCACGCGCCTGATCACGGCCTATGCGAAGCTCGGCGCCTCGGCCGATGGCGGCCTGAGCTTCCGGCTGGCGCAGCGCGTCGGGGTTGCGCGCGCCTTCGATCTGCTCACGCTGCACACCACGCTGGATGCCCCGCAGGCGCTGGCGCTGGGGCTGATCGACCGCGTCGTGGACGCCGACCGCGCCGACGCCGAAGCACGGCAGTGCGCGCGAGCGCTGGCCGCCCTGCCCGCCCAGTCGGTGCGGGAGCTCAAGGAGTTGACGGCGGTCCAGGTCCGCGCGGGCCTGGAGGCGCACCTGGCGCGCGAAAAAGCCGCCTTCCTGCGCTGCGCCGCCACCGCCGATTTCGCCGCCCGTGTCGCGGCATTCGCCGAAGGCGACCGTCGCGCCGCCTGAACCGCCTTCCGTTTTTCTCTTCCATCCTCCACAGACCCATGAACACGACCGCTTCCGCTCCAAGCGCCGCCCAGCGCTTCTCCGGCCTGTCCGACGACGAGCAGCAGATCCTCGACCAGGCCGACCGGTTCGCGCGCAACGAGCTCTACCCCCTGTCCAGCCGCATGGACAACGAGGAGTGGTGGCCGCCCGAGGCCTTTGCGCAGATCGGCGCCACGGGCTACTTCGGCATTCCGGTGCCCGAGGCCTACGGCGGCGCCGGCCTCGATCTCTTCGCGAGCGGGCTGGTGGTGCAAGCCTTCTCGCGCTGGAACCACGCGCTCGCGCTGAGCTGGGTGGCGCACGAGAACCTGTGCCTCTACAACATCTACCGCAACGCCGACGAAACGCAGCGCAAGGCCTACCTGCCGGGCCTGTGCAGCGGCAGGACCGTCGGCGCGCTGGGCCTGACCGAGCCCGGTGCGGGCTCCGATGCGCTGGGCTCGATGCGCACCACGGCCACGCGCGACGGCGACGACTACCTGCTCAACGGCAGCAAGATCTACATCACCAACGGCGCGGTGGCCGACGTGGTGCTGGTCTACGCCAAGACCAACAAGGAACGCGGCGCCAAGGGCATCTCGGCCTTCATCGTCGAGAGCGGCAGCGCCGGCTTCAAGGTCGCGCAGAAGCTCACCAAGATGGGCTTTCGCGGCAGCCAGACGGCCGAGCTGGTGTTCGAAAACTGCCGCGTGCCGGCGCGCAACCGGGTCGGCGAGGAGGACCGCGGCGTGCAGGTGGTGATGAGCGGGCTCGACCTGGAGCGCGCCATGATCGCGCCGATCTGCCTGGGCATCTGCGAGCGCGCGCTCGAACTGGCGCTGGACTATGCGCGCACGCGGCAGCAATTCGGCCAGCCGATCGCGAACTTCCAGATGATCCGGGCCAAGCTGGCCGACATGTACGTGTGGATCGAATCGATGCGCGTCTTCACCTACCAGGCGCTGCGCGCGGCCAACGACCTCGAGATCGGCGGCGGCGGGCGCGGCGACATCCACATGATCACTGCCGCCTCCGTGATGTTCGCCTCGGAGACCATGAACAAGGTGCTCAACGAGGCGGTGCAGATCCACGGCGGCGCGGGCTACATCTGGGAATCCGAAGTCAACCGGCTCTATCGCGCCATCAAGCTGCTCGAGATCGGCGCCGGCACCACGGAGGTCCGCAAGATCATCATCAGCGACGAACTGCTGCGCCGCTGAGCAGCCACTCCATCAGTTCCCGGACCGGCCGGATCTCGCGGCCGAACGGCAGCCGGCCGGCACCGCGGAAAAACAGCCCCTGCTCGGTGTGTCCCGCGAGCGCATGGCCCAGCATCTTGTCGATGCAGAACTTGCCCCAGCCCGGCGTGGCGTCGCGCAGGCCGCAATGGGCCAGGCAGTCGAAGCGCATGGTGCACTCGGTCTCGCGGTGCGTCTTGGCCATCAGCCGCGGCTCGAGCCGCAGGTACTTGGCCAGCCAGGGCGTGCGCACGGCGCGCGCAGGCAGGCCCGCCACGCTGGTGAACTCGACCAGGTCCTCGGGCCTGGCATCGGCGAGCACGCGCTTGAACGCCAGGTCGGCATCGCATTCGGCGGTGACCGCGAAGGCGGTGCCGAGCTGGACCGCCGAGGCGCCGAGCGACTGCAGCCGGCGGATGTCCTCGAGGCTCTCGACGCCGCCGGCGGCGATCAGCGGGATGCGGCCTTCGATGCCCGCGGTCTTGAAGAAGGCCTGCACCTGCGGCAGCACGACGTCGAACTCGAAGCGCGGGTCGTTCAGGTCGCCGACCCTGGCGGCGCCGAGATGGCCGCCCGCAAGGCGCGGATGCTCGATCACGATGGCATCGGGCAGGCGCCCTTTCTTCTCCCACTTGCGCACGATCAGTTGCACGCCGCGCGCATCCGACAGGATCGGGATCAGCGCGACGCCCGGATGCTCGCGCGCCAGTTCCGGCAGGTCCAGCGGCAGGCCGGCGCCGACCACCAGCGCATCGGCCCCGCAGGCCATCGCGTGGCGCACCTGCGGCTCGTAGGCGGTCAAGGCCTTCATGACGTTGACGGCGATCAGGCCGCGGCCGCCGGCGAGGTGTCGGGCCTTGGCGATCTCGCGGCCCAGCGCCTCGAGGTTGGCGGCGTCGATGCGCGCGCCGGCGTCGGGCTCGGCTTCGATGTTCGCGGTCTGCGCCCACAGGTCCGGGTGCAGGCGCCGCAGGTCGACCGACGACACGGTGCCGATGCCGCCGAGGCCGGCCACCGCGCCGGCCAGGCCACCGGCCGAGACGCCGACCCCCATCCCACCCTGCACCACCGGCAACAGTTCGCGGCCGGCGAGGTGCCAGCTCCTCAAGCCCGATGCGGCGGCCAGCGCGCGCAACGCATCGGCCTTGGCGGCCGCATCCGCCTGGTTGATTTCCTGCATCATGCGGGCGCTATCGGAGCACCAGCACCGGCAAGGCCGAATGCGTGAGCACATGCTGGGTCTCGCTGCCCAGCAGCAGGCGCCCGATGCCCCTGCGGCCATGCGAGGCCATCACGATCAGGTCGCTGTGATGCTTCTGCGCGGCGGCAATGATCGATTCGGCGACCTGGCTGGAATGGGCCACGAGCGCTTCGCAGCGCACGCCGCTCGCGCCCGCGCGCTCGCCGATCGCGTCGACCATGGCCTGGGCCTTTTCGAAGCGCTTCTTGTCGATGCTCTCGCTCTCGGCCCCCTCGTAGATCATCGTGCCGTCCATGTAGCTCTTGGGTTGCCTGCGGGCCACGGTGAAGGCGAGCAGCTCGGCGCCATGCTGCCGGGCCAGGCCGATGGCGGACTCGACCGCCTTCTCCGAAAGGGGCGAGCCGTCGGTCGCGACCAGGATTCGCTTGAACATGATGGGATCTCCAGAAGGGAAGGCCTCCAGTCTCGGCCAGACCCGCGCGGCGCGAATTGACTGGGATCAACTTCGCGTCGGTTGTCCGCAGGTCCTCGCTCAGCGGCACCAGATGTCGATCTGGTGCTGGAGATCCATCCAGAGCGCCTGCAGCGCGACCGCGGCGAGCAGCGCGCCGGCCAGGCGCGTGCCCCACTGCTGCGACACCAGGCCCGCGCCCGAGCGCAGGCGCTGCCACAGCCACGGCGCCAGCACGAGCGACAGCGCGCTGCCCGAGGCGAACAGCGCCATCACGGCCGCGCCCTCGAGCACGCCGTTGCTCAAGGCCGCCAGCATCAGCGCCGAGTACAGCAGGCCGCAGGGCATCGCAACCCAGAGCGCACCGGTGGCCAGCACGCCGAAGGGGCTGCGGGTCATGGGCTGCAGGCGCGCCGCGGCCCAGCGTCCGATGCGGCTGGCCCACAGCGGCTGCCGGCCCGAGGCCGCGAGCAGCACGCCCCAGGCGAGCACGGCCACGTGCAGCAGCATCCACGCGGGGCGCAGTGCGGCCACCTGTTCGCTCGCCAGGGCCAGGCCCTGGGCCGTGGCGGCCGCCGCGGCCCCGGCGGCCGCGTAGCCCGCCACGCGCCCGGCGTGGAACAGCGCGCCCGCCGGCAGCGAACGGCCCACAGGCACCAGCGCCGCGACGCCGCCCGCGGGCGCGCGCACGATGCGGATCACGCCCGCGCAGGCAGCGCCGCACATCGCGACGCAGTGCGGCCCGCCGGCCAGACCCATCACGAACGCGGTGCCGGCCAGCGCAGCCAGCATGTCAGACGATGCGCGAGAAGCGCGTGCGGTTGCGATCGGCCTGCAGGTAGCGGTCGAACACCATGGCGATCGCGCGCACGAAGAACCAGCCCATGGGCGTGACCTCGATGTAGCGATCGCCCAGGGTCACGAGGCCCTGCGCCGCAAGCGGTTCGAGCGCGGCCAGTTCGGTCGCGAAGAAGTGCTCGAAGTCGATCAGATGGGCCGCGCCCACGGCTTCGAAGTCCACCCGTCCCTGGCACATGATCGCCATGATCACGGCCCGCCGCAGCACGTCGTCGCGCGTCAGCGCCAGGCCGCGCACCACCGGCAGGCGGCCCTGGTCGAGGAGGTCGTAGTACTCCTCGAGCGTCTTCGCGTTCTGGCTGTAGGTGGCGCCGATGCGGCCGATCGCCGACACGCCGAGCGCCACCAGGTCGCAGTCCGGCTGGGTGCTGTAGCCCTGGAAGTTGCGATGCAGCCGGCCCTGCCGCCGGGCGACCGCCAGCGCATCGCCGGGCAGCGCGAAATGGTCCATCCCGATGTAGACATAGCCCGCGGCGGTGAGCGCGGCGATCGAGCGCGACAGCATATCGACCTTGGCGGCCGCATCGGGCAGGGCTTCGGTCGCGATGCGGCGCTGGGCCTTGAAGCGCTCGGGCAGGTGGGCGTAGGCGTAGAGCGCGATGCGGTCCGGCCGGAGCGCGCAGACCTGCTCCAGCGTGCGGTCGAACGAGGCGGCGCTCTGGCGCGGCAGCCCGTAGATCAGGTCGACGTTGACCGAATCGAAGCCCAGCCCGCGGGCCACCGCCATCAGGTCGAACACCTGCCGGGCGGGCTGGATCCGGTGCACCGCCTTCTGCACTTCCGGGTCGAAGTCCTGGACGCCGAAGCTCAGCCGGTTGAAGCCCAGCTCGGCCAGCGTCACGAGGCGCTCGCGGTCGACGGTGCGCGGGTCGATCTCGATCGAATGCTCGCCGTCCGGCGACAGCGTGAAGGCACCGCGAAGCATGGCCATGAGGTCCCGCAGGCCGGCATCGTCGAGGAAGGTCGGCGTGCCGCCGCCCAGGTGCAGCTGGCGGACGACCGCGCCGCGGCCGAGCTTGGCCACCTGCAGCGAGATCTCGCGCGCCAGGTAGTCGAGGTACTCGCGCCCCTTGCTCTTGTGCCGGGTCACGATCTTGTTGCAGGCGCAGTAGTAGCAGAGCGACTCGCAGAACGGGATGTGCACGTACAGCGACAGCGCCCGCGCGCTCGCGCCGGCCCCGCCGCGCTGCTCGAGGGCCTGGGCGTAGTCGTCCGCCGTGAAGGCGTCGACGAAGCGGTCGGCCGTGGGATAGGAGGTGTAGCGCGGGCCGGCGCAGTCGAAGCGGCGCAGCACGGAAGGCAGCGGCGCCGGGGGGGGCGTGAGGGCGGGAGCGGAAGCAGGGAGCATCGCGGGCGGCGGCAAGGGCTTTGGTGTGTCACTATGCCGCCGTCACGATCTGCAATCATTGACCTGTATCAAGCATCCGGCCCACTCCCCATCGGACAATCCCTGTATGACCTCGACTGCATCAATGAAACCCGAAAACATCAAGGTCGCCTGTTCCAACTGCAATCTGCGCGAGCTCTGCATGCCGGTCGGCCTGGACCCGGGCGAGCTGCAGCGCATCGACGACATCGTCGCCACGCGGCGCAAGATCAAGCGGCGCGAGACGCTGTTTCGCAACGGCGAGCCCTTCACCTCGCTCTATGCGATCCGCACCGGGGTGTTCAAGACCCGCGTCACCAGCGAGGACGGGCGTGACCAGGTCACGGGCTTCCAGATGGCGGGCGAGATCATCGGGCTCGACGGCATCGTCAACGACCAGCACACCTGCGACGCCGTGGCGCTGGAGGACTCCGAGGTCTGCGTGATGCCTTTCGAACGCATCGAGGAGCTGTCGCGCGAGATCACCGCGCTGCAGCGCCACGTGCACCAGATCATGAGCCGCGAGATCGTGCGCGAACACGGCGTGATGCTGCTGCTGGGCAGCATGCGGGCCGAGGAGCGGCTCGCGGCCTTCCTCCTCAACCTGGTCCAGCGCCTGCACGCGCGCGGCTTCTCGCGCTCCGAGCTGGTGCTTCGCATGACCCGCGAGGAGATCGGCAGCTACCTCGGGCTCAAGCTCGAGACCGTGAGCCGGACCCTGTCGAAGTTCGCGGCCGACGGCATGGTCGAGGTCGAGCAGCGCAACGTGCGCATCGTCGACCCCGAGGCGCTGCGCCGCATCGTCAATCCGCCGGGTTGTTGATCTCGCGCGCCGGCAGGGTCAGCAGCAGGGTCAGCGCGCCCGCCCCCATGGCCAGCAGCCAGAAGACGAAGAAGCCGACCGTGTAGACGGCCTGCCGCGAAGCGCCGAGCGCCTCGCCGCGCCAGTTCAGGTCGCCCGGGTCGACCAGCGCGAACACCAGCACCTCGAGCGCGCAGGCCAGCAGGAAGGCCGGCCAGAGAATCCACATCCAGCGGCGCATCTGCATGGGCTCACTCCTTCGGCAGCGGCACGGCGCTGCCCGGCGTCGCCGCGTGGTTGCGTCCGGCCACGGCCGGCATCAGCTTCTTGTCGGCCAGCGTGCGGTTGATCTCGACGCCCTTGCGGTAGTAGTCCTGGTCCACCACCGGGTCGGGCGTGGCGATGGCCAGCCACAGCGTGACGAAGCTGGCGACCACCACCACGGCCGGCCCGCCGATCACCATCCACACCAGCGGAAAGCGGTACCACGGAGGGCAAGGGTTCATCGCGTCGTTGTCGTGGGTCATCTTTGTCCTTGGGTTGATCAGCGCGGTACCAGGAACACCGCGGGCTCCGAGACACTGGCGTTGCCGCTTTCGGCGCGGACGTCGAAATGCACCTTGTGCGAACCCGCCGGTGCCGCGCCGTAGGGCAGCTGCAGCCGGACCGCGACCCAGCGCGACTCCGCCGGCGCGACCTCGACCACGGGTTCCGAGGACACGTGCAGGCCCTCGAGGCCGCTCGCCGCGATCCGGTAGCGCTGCAGCTCTTCGGTGGCGTTCATGATCTGCAGGCGGTAGACGTTCTCGAGCTGCCCGCCCTCGACGATGCGGGCCAGCGACGCGCGGTCGCGCACCACGTCGACCTTCAGCGGCGTGCGCGTCACCAGGCTGGCGAGCAGGCCGATGCACAGCGCCGCCAGCACCGCGGTGTAGATCAGCACCCGCGGCCGCAGCACGCGGCGCAGCACCTGCCGCGGCGTCCAGCGGCCCGCCATGCCGTTCTGCGTGGCGTAGCGGATCAGGCCGCGCGGCGTGGCCATCTTGTCCATCACGATGTTGCAGGCGTCCACGCACAGCCCGCAGCCGATGCACTCGTACTGGAGGCCTTCGCGGATGTCGATGCCGGTCGGGCAGACCTGCACGCACAGCTTGCAGTCGATGCAGTGGCCCAGCGGCGCCGCGGTCGATGCGCGCGCCTTCGCCGGCACGCCGCGAGGGTCGCCGCGCGCGGCGTCATAGCTCACGATCAGCGTGTCGCGATCGAACATCGCGCTCTGGAAGCGCGCATAGGGGCACATGTACTTGCACACCTGCTCGCGCATGAAGCCGGCGTTGCCGTAGGTCGCGAAGCCGTAGAACAGCACCCAGAAAATTTCCCAGGAACCCATCGTCGTGTGCAGGAACGACATCCCCAGCTCGCGGATCGGCGTGAAGTAGCCCACGAAGGTGAAGCCGGTCCACAGGCCGATGGAGATCCAGACCACGTGCTTGAACCACTTCTTGACCAGCTTCTCGGTCGTGAAGCCGCCGCTGTCCAGGCGCATGCGCGCGATGCGGCTGCCTTCGATCTTCTCCTCGACCCACATGAAGATCTCGGTGTAGACCGTCTGCGGGCAGGCGTAGCCGCACCACAGCCGGCCCGCCACCGCGGTGAACAGGAACAGCGAGAGGGCCGAGATCACCAGCAGACCCGTGAGGTAGATCAGGTCCTGCGGATAGAGCACCAGGCCGAAGATGAAGAAGCGCCGCGCGCCGAGGTCGAACAGCACCGCCTGGCGCTGGCCCCACTCGAGCCAGGGCAGGCCGTAGAACACGAGCTGCGTCGCGAACACCAGCGCCCAGCGCCAGCGCGCGAAGTAGCCGCTGACGCTGCGCGGGTAGATCTTCTCGTGGGCCGCGTAGAGGCCGACGCTCTTCTCGGCCGCCACGATCGGGATCACCGTGCGAGGGGCCGGCGTCGGCGCGGGCATGCGATCGGTCATGGCGTCGGGCTCACTGGGCCCCAAGGGCGGGCTTGTTCGTCAGGCCCCAGACGTAGGCCGTGAGCACGTGGATCTGGGCCTCGGTCAGCCGGCCCTGCTGCGCCGGCATCTGGTTGACCTTGCCGCCGTTGATCATCGCGATGATCGCTTCCTGCCCGTAGCCGTGCAGCCAGATCCGGTCGGCCAGGTTCGGCGCGCCGACCGCGGTGTTGCCCACGCCGCCGATGCCGTGGCAGGCCGCGCAGACCGTGAACTTGCTCTTGCCGAGGCCGGCGCGGACCGAGTCGTGCGGACTGCCCGACAGGCTCAGCACGTAGTTGGCGAGGTTCTTCACGTCCTCGGCCGAGCCGACCGCCTCGGCCATCGGCGGCATCGTGCCGATGCGTCCGAGGGCGATGGTCTCGTGGATCTTCTCGGGCGTGCCGCCATGCAGCCAGTCGCCGTCGGCCAGGTTCGGGAAGCCCTTGCTGCCGCGCGCGTCCGAGCCGTGGCACTGCGCGCAGTTGTTGAGGAACAGGCGCTCGCCGATCGCCATGGCGCCCGCGTCGGTCGCCAGCCGTTCGACCGGCTGCGCCGAGTAGGCGGCGTAGACCGGCGCCAGTTCGGCGTTGGCCTTCTCGACTTCCTTCGTGTACTCGCCCTCGGTGGTCCAGGCCAGCGTGCCGCGATAGCTGCCCAGGCCCGGGAAGACGACCAGGTAGCCGATCCCGAACACGATGGTCAGCACGAACAGGCCCATCCACCAGCGCGGCAGCGGGTTGTTCATCTCGCGCAGGTCTTCGTCCCAGACGTGGCCGGTGGTGTTGTCGTCGCCGGCCGGGCCGCGGAAGCGCGCGGTCCACCACAGCAGCAGCGCGCAGGCCAGGATGCCGCCCAGCGCGATGGCGGTCACGAAGTGCGACCAGAAGTTGCTTGTGAAATCGCTCATGAGGGGTCTTCTTCGAAGGGGAGTCGTGCGGCCTCCTCGAAGGCCTTCGCGTTGCGGCGCGAGCAGGCCCAGACCAGGATGCCGATGAAAGTGGCGAACGACGCCAACGTGGCGGCGATCCGCAGGGTGGTGACGGTGTCCATTCGCTGTGCTCCCTACTTGAGTGCCAGGCCGAGCGACTGCAGGTACGCGACGATCGCGTCCATCTCGGTCTTGCCCTTGACCTCGGCCGGCGCGGCCGCGATCTGCTCGTCGGTGTAGGGCACGCCCACGCGGCGCAGCGCCGTCATGTGGGCGGACGCCTGCGCGCCATCGAGCGGCGCCTTCTCGAGCCAGCCGTAGGCCGGCATGTTCGACTCGGGCACCACGTCGCGCGGATTGTTCAGGTGGATGCGGTGCCACTCGTCGCTGTACTTGCCGCCCACGCGGTGCAGGTCGGGGCCGGTGCGCTTGCTGCCCCACTGAAACGGATGGTCGTAGACGAATTCGCCGGCCACCGAGTAGTGGCCGTAGCGCAGCGTCTCGGCCCGGAACGGGCGGATCATCTGCGAGTGGCAGTTGTAGCAGCCTTCGCGCACGTAGATGTCGCGGCCCGCAAGCTGCAGCGGCGTCAGCGGCTCGACGCCCTGGACCGCCTCGGTGGTCGACTTCTGGAAGAACAGCGGCACGATCTCGACCAGGCCGCCGACCGCGATCACCAGCAGGATCAGCACGATCATCAGGAAGTTGTTGGTCTCGATCTTCTGGTGCGAGAAGCCGGCCTCGGGGGTGTTCGAACTCATGGCGTTTCCTCAGGCGTGGGCAAGGGTGGTCTGCGGGATCGGCGACGGCTTGCTGAAGCCCGAGATCACCGTCATCCAGACGTTCCAGGCCATCACCAGCATGCCGCCCAGGTACAGCAGGCCGCCGATCATGCGCACCACGTAGTAGGGATAGGTGGCCTTCACGCTCTCGACGAAGGTGTAGGTCAGCGTGCCGTCGGGATTGACCGCGCGCCACATCAGGCCCTGCATCACGCCGGCGATCCACATCGCGGCGATGTACAGCACGATGCCGATGGTCGACATCCAGAAGTGCAGCTCGATCGCCTTCACGCTGAACATCTCGGTGCGACCGTACATGCGCGGGATCAGGTAGTAGAGCGAGCCCATCGAGATCAGGCCGACCCAGCCGAGCGCGCCGGCATGCACGTGGCCGACGGTCCAGTCGGTGTAGTGCGACAGCGCGTTGACGGTCTTGACCGACATCATCGGACCCTCGAAGGTCGACATGCCGTAGAACGACAGCGAGACGATCAGGAAGCGCAGGATGGGGTCGGTGCGCAGCTTGTGCCAGGCGCCCGACAGCGTCATCACGCCGTTGATCATGCCGCCCCAGCTGGGCGCCAGCAGGATCAGCGAGAACACCATGCCGATCGACTGGGTCCAGTCGGGCAGCGCCGTGTAGTGCAGGTGGTGCGGGCCGGCCCACATGTAGGTGAAGATCAGGGCCCAGAAGTGCACGATCGACAGGCGGTACGAGTACACCGGGCGGCCCGCCTGCTTCGGCACGTAGTAGTACATCATCCCGAGGAAGCCGGCGGTGAGGAAGAAGCCGACCGCGTTGTGGCCGTACCACCACTGCACCATCGCGTCCTGCACGCCCGCGTAGGCCGAGTAGCTCTTCATCCAGCCCGCGGGAATCGCCGCGCTGTTGACGATGTGCAGCAGGGCCACCGCGATGATGAAGGCGCCGTAGAACCAGTTGGCAACGTAGATGTGGCGCACCTTGCGCATGCCGACGGTGCCGAAGAACACGATCGCGTAGGCCACCCAGACCAGCGCGATCAGGATGTCGATCGGCCATTCGAGCTCGGCGTATTCCTTGCCGCTGGTGTAGCCCATCGGCAGGCTGATGGCGGCGGCGACGATCACCGCCTGCCAGCCCCAGAACACGAACGAGGCCAGCGCCGGCGCGAACAGCCGGACCTGGCAGGTGCGCTGCACCACGTGGAAGCTGGTCGCCATCAGCGCACAGCCGCCGAAGGCGAAGATCACCGCGTTGGTGTGCAGCGGCCGCAGCCTCCCGTAGCTGAGCCAGGGGATGCCGAAGTTGAGGTCCGGCCAGGCCAGCTGCGAGGCGATGATGACCCCGACCAGCATCCCGACCACGCCCCAGACCACCGACATGAGAGCGAATTGCCGCACCACCGTGTCGCTGTAGACCGGCGCGGAAGAATTCGGAGCATGCATCGCAGAGCCTTCTTTTATGGAACGGGCCCAGTGTCCCGGCGCGGCGTGCGCGCGGGCTTGATGCAGATCAATCGTTCTGAAGAATGCGCTCGCCCTCGCCGTCGATGTCGTCGAATTGACCACGGTCGACGGCCCACCAGAGGCCGGCGAGGATGAACAGGACCAGCACCACCGAGAACGGGATCAGCAGGAAGAGGATGTCCATCAGGCCGCCTCGGCCAGCAGCGGCTGGCGGGCCAGCCGCGCGGCATTGAGCACCACCGCCAGCGAACTCGCCGCCATGCCCAGGCCCGCGAGCCACGGCGGCAGCCAGCCGGCGACCGCGAGCGGCACGCAGACCGCGTTGTAGCCGGCCGCCCACCAGAGGTTCTGCCGCACCACGCGCAGCGTGCGCCGGGCCTGCGCGATAGCGCGCGGCACGACGCGAAGCGCATCGCCGAGCACCACGAAGTCGGCCTGGGCCTGCGCCAGCGGGACCGCGCGGCCGAACGCGAAGGAGGCCTGGGCACAGGCGAGCACCGGCCCGTCGTTGAGGCCGTCGCCCACCATCGCGACCGCCTGGCCCTGGGCCTGCAGATCCTTCAGTCGCCGCAATTTGTCTTCGGGCGTGCAGTCGCCCAGGGCCATGGCGATGCCGGCGCGCGCCGCGACCTCGCGCGCGGCGCCGGCGCTGTCGCCCGACAGCAGCCACACCGCCACGCCCTGCGCACCCAGCGCGGAGACGGCGGCGGCGGCATCCTCGCGCAGATCCTCCGCCAGCACGAAACTCGCGACCCACCCCTGGTCGTCGCTCAGATGCACCTGGGCCGCTTCCACCGGCAGCGGCTCGACACCGCAGAACGCGGCCGAGCCCAGGCGCAGGACGCGCTCGGGTGCACCGGCGCCTCGGCCGACCCGGCCTTCGAGCCCCTGCCCCGCACGCTCGGCCAGGCTCGACACCCGCCAGTCCGGCGCCACGCGGTGCTGGTCGCGCCACGCATTCACGAGCGCCCGCGACGCCGGATGCAGCGACTGTGCGGCGAGCGCAGCCGCCAGCTCCACCGCATCCCCGGGCCGCACGCCCTGTCGGCTGTAGACCCGGTCGAGCCGTGGCGTGTCGCGCGTCAGCGTGCCGGTCTTGTCGAACACCACGGTGTCGATCGCGGCCAGCGCCTCCAGTGCCTGCAGGTTGCGCACCAGCACCCCGCCGCGCGCCAGCGTGCCGGCACTCGCGAGCATCGCGGCCGGCGTCGCCAGCGACAGCGCGCAGGGACAGGTCACGATCAGCACCGCCACCGCGACCATCAGCGCCTTGCCCGAATCCAGCGGCCACCAGTAGGCCGCCGCCGCGGCCGCCGCGGCCAGCACCGCGAGCAGGAACGGCCGGGCCGCGCGATCGGCCAGCTGCGCGAGCCGGGGCTTCTGCAGCGAGGCGCTTTCCATCAGCGCGACGATCTGGGCGAAGCGCGTGTCCGGCCCCAGCGCCTCGACCCGCACCTCCACCACCGCGCCGACGTTGTGGCTGCCCGCCAGCACCCGCGCGCCGCAAGGGCGCGGCACCGGCCGGGACTCGCCCGTGATCAGCGCTTCGTCGGCCGAGGTGTCGCCCGCCGCCACGGTGCCGTCGGCCGGAAAGGCCTCGCCGGGCAGCACGCGGATCAGGTCGCCGACCGCCAGCCGCCGCACCGCGACGCGCTCGAACGAACCGCCGGCGTTTTGCCGCAGCACGCTGTCGGGCAAGCGGTTCATCAGGGCATCGAGGGCCCCGGCAGTGCGGTCGCGCAGCCGTGCCTCCAGCCAGCGGCCGGTCAGCAGGAAGAACACGAACATCGTGAGCGAGTCGAAGTACAGCTCGTGGCCTAGCGGCCCCTCGGGATCGAAGGTGGCCGCGCTGCTGACGACGAAGGTGATCGCCATGCCGAGCGCCACCGGCAGGTCCATGCCGATGCGGCGCTGCCGCAGGTCGCGCCAGGCGCTGCGAAAGAAGGGGCCGCAGGAGAACAGCATCACCGGCAGCGTCAGCACCCACGAGGCCCAGCGCAGCAACTGCGCGGCATCGGGCGTCATGTCGCCGGGTTGTGCGATGTACGCCGGGTAGGCGTACATCATGACCTGCATCATGCAGAAGCCCGCCACCAGCCAGCGCCAGAGCGCCAGGCGCGACTCGCGCTTGCGCCTCGCGCTCGCCAGCATGTCGCCGGCCGGCACCAGGCGGTAGCCTGCGGCTTCGGAGGCCTCGAACCAGCGCGACGGTTTCACGGCCGCCGACGACCAGACCACGCGCGCCCGGCGGCTGGCCGCATTGACCTCGGCCGAGACGACGCCCGGCACCTGCGTCAGCGCCGCCTCCACCGTGAACGCGCAGGCCGCGCAATGCATGCCCTCGACCACGACCTGGGACTCCCACCGCGCCGCGTCGCCCTCGCCCAGGGGCCGCCCGAAGGCCGGCCATTCGACCGGATCGTCCAGCAGCGACCAGGCCGACTGCGGCGCGACGGGCAAGCCGGGAGCGAAAGAGAGCACAGCTTCCATGCCCCGAGCCTAGC
This sequence comes from Variovorax sp. M-6, assembly GCF_052114385.1. Lineage (NCBI taxonomy): Bacteria > Pseudomonadati > Pseudomonadota > Betaproteobacteria > Burkholderiales > Comamonadaceae > Variovorax > Variovorax sp. M-6. The sequence continues at coordinate 46,743 of NZ_JBFREQ010000017.1, forward strand.
GAGCGCAGCCGGGCGCGCCTTGACCTGGATCAAGGGCCCTAGAAACGATACCCCACGCCCACGCCGAAGAGCCAGGGGTCGATCTTGACCGTCGACAGCGTCTGGCCCAGATGGCTGACGTCGGAGCGGATCTGCACCTTCTTGACGTCGAAGTTCAGGAACACGTTCTTCGCCAGCGCGATGTCGACGCCGCCGCCCACGGCGAGACCGAAGCTGTTGCTGTCGAGGTCCAGGCGGCCGACGGTGGGTACGGCCAGCCGCACCGAGCTGATGCGCGTGTAGTTCAGGCCGGCGCCGACATAGGGGCGAACCGTCGCGGTCGGCCTGAAGTGGTACTGGACCATCAGGGTCGGCGGCAGGTGCTTGAAGGTGCCGATGTCGACCGGCCCGCCCAGCGCGCTCTGCTGCACGGTCACGGTCTGCTTCTGCGGCACGGTCAGCACCAGTTCGGCGGCGATGTTCGGCGTGAAGAAGTAGGTGATGTCGACTTCGGGAATGGTCTTGTCGTTCACCGTGATCGCATCGGCCGGCACGGCCAGCGAAGGAATCGGATCGGACTTGTTGGCCGTGTCGATGCGCACCGCGCGGGCGCGCACGAGCCAGTTGCCCTGTGCCTCCTGCGCTTCCTGCGCCGCCCCCGACAACGCGCACAAGGTGCCGAGGAAGGCGCCGATCAGTGTGCGCGTGAGATTTCTGCTGCTAACCATGTTTTTTCTGCTTCTCCAGTGATGGCCGATGCGTGGGCGTCGGCACTGGAGGCAGTGTGGGCGGGCCTCGCCCCACCCGTCCTTGACCCAGGGCAACACACGCGCCGCCGCGCGGCGCCGAAGTTCAGGCCCATCGCGGCGAGATTGACCCTGGTCAAGGAACGTCAACGACCACGCTCGACAATGAAGCCGGCGTTGCGCAGGGTGCGCGGCGCGTGTGTTTCTTTCCTCGGGATCCTTTCCATGCTTCATCGCCGTCTCGCCGCCATCGCCGTTCTGGCCTTCGCTTCCGCCCCCGTTCTTGCCGCCGACTGCACGGTCGAGATCGAAGGCAACGACGCCATGCAGTTCAACAAGCCCGCCATCGAGGTGAGCCAGAGCTGCAAGGAGTTCACGGTCAAGCTCAAGCACAGCGGCAAGATGCCCAAGCAGGCCATGGGGCACAACTGGGTGCTGGCCAAGACCGCCGACGTGCAGGCCATCGCCACCGACGGCATCGCCGCCGGCCTGCCGCAGAACTACGTCAAGGCCGGCGATGCGCGCGTCGTGGCCCACACCAAGATCATCGGCGGCGGCGAGAGCGACAGCGTGACCTTCTCGCCGGCGAAGCTCGCCGCCGGCGGCAGCTACACCTACTTCTGCTCCTTCCCCGGGCACTCCTCGCTCATGAAGGGCACGCTCAAGCTCGTCAAGTAGGCGAAGGGCTTTCAGGAAACGCCCTACTGGGCGTATCGTGGCAACCCCAACCTCAAATCTGGAGATACCGCACATGGCCACCAGCAAGTCGAGCACCACCGCCGCCAAGAAGACGCGCTCGGGGGGCATCCCCACGCCGGCCGACGTCCAGGACGCTTTCGTCAAGCCGCTCAAGGGCATGGCCGAGCGGCTGCAGAACCTGCCGCTGGCGGGCGCCGCAGGCGCGATCGTCGAGAGCGGACGCAAGGACCTGCAGGCGCTGGTGAAGGCCAACGAGAAGTCCTACCAGGGGCTGCAGGCCGTGGTGCAGCGCCAGACCGAGATGCTCAAGACCTCGATCGAGGAGTGGCAGGGCACCGTGAAGGGCCTGCCAGGCACCGATCCGCGCGAAAGCCTCGCCAAGCTCGATGCCATGGGCAAGGCCGCCTTCAAGCAGGCGCTGGACGACATCCGCGAGCTGTCGGAGATGGCGGCGAAGTCGCAGGCCGACGCCTTCGACGTCGTGCGCCAGCGGATCCAGGCCAACGTGGACGAGGTCAGCAAGCTGCTGCAGCCGCGCAAATAGGACGAGGACGCCGCCGGTCGGGATCGGTGTTTGTCCTGCGTGATTACGAGAAAAAGGTCCGTGACTCGATCGGCAGGAAGCGTACATTGGGACGGTTTCCTCAGAGATTGGATCGAATCAGCCATGGCATCGAATTCTCAGACGCGCATTTCAGCCAGAGTGGCCAGCGAAGCTGCGGCCCGCGAACGGCTGCGGCAGGCACTGCCCGCCACGGTCGACCACCTGCAGCAGCACCAGGCCGACCGGATCGACGACAGCGACATCGATGCCTACGTGAGACTGAACTGGCTCGAATGGCACGGCGGCGGGCTGCGGCTCACGATCACGGGCCGCAACGTCTGCGCGCAGCTCGCGCCCTCCGCCGCCTGAGCCTGCCTACCGGCCGATGACGATCTGCGCGATCAAGCCGGTCGCCGCCGCAGTCAGCACGAAGTCCCCGCCCACGCCGACCCACTGGTAGCCGCGAGGCGGCGGCTGCAGGCGGTGCCCGCGCCAGTCGTTCACGACGTACTGGCGGCCCCGGTATTGGGTCGGAACGCGGCCGCCGCGGCGCCATTCGGCATGCGGATAGGGAGGGCCCCGGTGATCGAACCGGCGACCCGGACGGTAGTCGGACCGGTAGTCGGGGCGACCACGGTCGTAGCCCGGGCCGTCATGGCGCTGTTGCTGCTGCTGCGGCCCGAAGCGGTCGTTGCGGTCGGGTCCGCGTTCGAAACGGGGGTCCTGCGCGAAGGCGCTTCCCGCCATGCACATCGCGAGCGCTGCGGCGGCAACGGCCATGCTCTTTGACTTGATCATTGTCGGAACTCCTTCTGCGTTGATGAGGAGTCCAGTGTGGAAGGCGCGTGTGTCGCGCACCCCCCGCCCATGTAGAGGCGAGGTGAAGCAAGGTAAAGCCGGCCCGGCGCCGTTCAGGGCGAGTTGCCTTGCGGGCCGACCGCCGGGGCGGCGGGCTTGCTGCCGGCGTGCGGCGTGATCTTGCGGCCCAGGGCTTCGCCCCAGCGGCGCACCGGCGCGCTGGCGCGCTCGGCCGTATGGTCCACGCCGCGCCGGGTCGCATCGGCACCACGCGCGATCCCGCGACCTGTGGCGTCGGCGCCGCGCTCGATGCCGCCCAGCACCTTGCTGTCGTGGGCGGGCGCCTTGGCCGCGTGCGGCTTCGCCGGCGGGCTCTCGGCGCCTTGCGCGGCCAGGGGCAGCAAGGCAGCCGCGCCCAGAACGGCGCAGGCGGCGACCAGAAAGATGGTTCGTGTCCGGATCGGGGGCATTCGTCGAATCTCCTTGTCGTCTCAGGCTGCGGAATCGCCCTGGCCCGCGGCCCGGGCCATGCGCTCGCTTTTCCAGTAGACGTCGTCGCCGCCATCGACGCGGTTGAGCACGCGCGCGAGCACGAACAGCAGGTCGCTCAGGCGGTTCAGGTAATGGCGCAGCGCGGCGTTGATGTCCGTCTGCGCGCCCAGGGCCACCACTGCGCGCTCGGCGCGCCGGGCCACCGTGCGGCAGACATGCGCCTGCGAGGCGGCGCGGGTGCCCGCCGGCAGGATGAATTCGGCCAGCCGCGGCAGCGCCGCGTTGTGCTCGGCCAGCGCGTTGTCCAGCTGCAGCAGCGCCTCGGACTTGAGCAGCGTGTAGCCCGGCATCGAGAGCTCGCCGCCGAGGTTGAAGAGCTGGTGCTGCACGTCGACCAGCAGCTCCCGCACCGCGGCCGGCATCGGCTCGCAGAGCAGCACGCCGATGTGCGAGTTGAGCTCGTCGACGTCGCCCATCGCGTGCACGCGCAGGTGGTCCTTGGGGACGCGCGTGTTGTCGCCGAGGCCGGTGCTGCCGTCGTCGCCGGTGCGCGTCGCGATCTGTGTCAGGCGGTTGCCCATGAGGTGCTTTCGGGTTCGGTTGAGAATGTGGTTCTTAGAATGTTAGACCCTCCAGGAGACCGCGCCCCATGAATGCTCCCACCGCCCCCTCCCACCTGACCCCGGAGATCGCGCTGCGCGAGGTGCCCGATGCGCTGATCGCCTCCCTGAAGGCCCGCTTCGGCGACCGCTGCTCGACCGCGCTGGCGGTGCGCACGCAGCATGGCCGCGACGAATCGTCCTTCGATGCGCCGCCGCCCTCCGCGGTGGTCTTTGCCGAGAGCACCCAGGACGTCGCCGACGCGGTGAAACTCGCGAGCGAGCACAGCGTGCCGGTGATCCCCTTCGGCGCCGGCTCCTCGCTCGAAGGCCACCTGCTGGCGGTCCAGGGCGGCATCAGCATCGACGTCAGCCGCATGAACCGCGTGCTCTCCGTCAACGCCGACGACCTGACGGTGACGGTGCAGCCCGGGGTCACGCGCAAGCAGCTCAACGAGGAGATCAAGAGCACGGGTCTCTTCTTCCCGATCGACCCCGGCGCCGACGCCTCGATCGGCGGCATGGCCGCCACGCGCGCCAGCGGCACGAACGCGGTGCGCTACGGCACCATGCGCGAGAACGTGCTGGCCCTCGAACTGGTCACGGCCAGCGGCGAGGTGATCCGCACCGGCACGCGGGCCAAGAAGTCATCCGCCGGCTACGACCTCACGCGCCTGTTCGTCGGCAGCGAAGGCACGCTGGGCGTGATCACCGAGGTCACCCTGCGCATCTACCCGCTGCCCGAAGCCGTCTCGGCCGCGATCTGCTCGTTCCCGAGCATCGAGGCGGCGGTGCGCACCACGATCGAGATCATCCAGCTCGGCGTCCCGATCGCGCGGGTCGAGCTGATCGACGTCAACACGGTGCGCATGGTCAATGCCTACGCCAAGCTCGGCCTGCGCGAGGAACCGATGCTGCTGATGGAGTTCCACGGCTCCCCGGCCGGCGTCAAGGAACAGGCCGAGACGGTGCAGGAACTGGCCAGCGGCCACGGCGGCAAGGCCTTCGAATGGGCCAGCACGCCCGAGGAGCGCACCCGCCTCTGGACCGCGCGCCACAACAGCTACTTCGCGGCGGTGCAGTCGCGCCCGGGCTGCCGCGTGATCTCCACCGACACCTGCGTGCCGATCTCGCGGCTGGCCGACTGCCTGCTCGAATCCGTGGCCGAAGCCGATGCCAGCGGCATCCCCTACTTCCTGGTCGGCCACGTGGGCGACGGCAACTTCCACTTCGGCTACCTGCTCGACCCCAACGTGCCCGAAGAGCGCGTGACCGCCGAGAAGCTGAACCACGCCCTCGTGAGCCGGGCCCTCGCCCTCGAGGGCACCTGCACCGGCGAGCACGGCGTCGGCCTGCACAAGATGGACTTCCTGGTGACCGAGGCCGGCGCCGGCGCGGTCGACATGATGCGCACGATCAAGCGGGCGCTGGACCCCAGGAACATCATGAATCCCGGCAAGATTTTCAGCTTGTAGTTCGCCCCAAACGCCAGAAACCCAGGGCTCGCAAGAGTCCCCGGGGTTCCCCCTGAGCGCTGCCTTATTTCTGCGTGCTGCCGCGGCGCGCCGGCGCGGGCTGCGGCGCGGAGGTTTGCGACGGTGGCGCCGCGCCATCGACACCCAGGCGGCCGCCGCCGCCCAGGCCTTGGCCCTGGACCGACTGCGCCTTGTAGTTGCGCAGCGAGATGACCATCTGGTTGAAGGCGTCCATGAAGGCGGCGCTGATCACCTTGCCCTGGGCCGTGTTGGTGTAGCCGCCCAGTGCGCCCCCGGCGCTGCCGCCGAAGACCGAGCCGAAGGCGCCGAAATCGGTCTTCGAGGCGCTGCCCTCGGAGGCCGCGACCTGCACGCCCGAACGGTTGTCGATCAGCGTCAGCAGCGCGCTGGCCTCCTTGGTCTGCATGCTGCCGCCGACCGCCGACAGCACGCCGCTGTAGCGGCCGCCCACGAGTCCGCCCAGCGCACCGCCCACGCCACCCGCATTCTGGTTGCTGAAGACGATTTCGGGCGAGAGGCCGTAGTCGGAAGCGACCATCTGGCCGGCGCCGAAGTTGCTGCCCTGGCGCATCTCGCCGGACTGCGACAGCTGGCGCTCGCGCGACATCGCGTTCATGCCGGCCGCACCCCGCTCGACCACCACGAAGCAGTTCGATTGCTGGACCAGCAGCTTCAGCAGGTTGGCCGTCGGCGGCAGCTTGTACTCATTGCGCAGGATGGTGTACCAGCCGGCCGATTGGTTCTCGATCAGCGACACCGTGCCCAGCGGCGAGGCGCATTTCTCGAGCGCGCCGCTGGTGTTGGCGGTGGCGCTGCCCGCGGCGCTGCCGGTGGCGACCGTCTTTGCACTCTGGCTGCCCATCTGCATGTCGGTGGTTTCGCAACCGGTCAGCAGCAGCGCCGCCGCGGCAACCGCCGCCAGTGGCCGTCTCTGGAGTCCCATAACGTTTTCCTCTTAGAACTTTAATATTAAAAAGTTGCATCAGAAGAATAGGCACGGTAACCGGTTGAATCAATCGTCCGGAAGCGGGGTGGTTTCGCCGCTGAGCTAGGCCGTTTGGCGGATGCGGTCGATCAGGCCGTTGAGCGCATCGAGCGAGCCGAAGTGGATCGCGAGTTCGCCGCTCTCCTCGACCTTGCCGGCGCGCCGGGCGCGCTTCTTGACCCGGACCTCGACCTCTGCCGCGAGCAGGTCGGCGAGCTCCTCCTCGACCCGCAGCAGATCGCGGGATTTTTCCGCCGCGCCGCGCCGCGGCGACGGCGTGAGGCTGAACTCGGCCGCCAGCTTCTTGACCAGGGCCTCGGCCTCGCGGACCGACATCTTCCGGGCCGCGATCTGGTTGGCCGCCGTGATCTGTGTCCCCTTGTCGAGCGACAGCAGGGCCCGGGCATGGCCCATGTCGATGTCGCCCGCCATCAGCATCGCCTGGGCCGGTTCGGCCAGGTTCAGCAGACGCAGCAGGTTGCTGGCCGCGCTGCGGGAGCGTCCGACGGCCTGCGCGGCGGATTCGTGAGTGAGCCCGAACTCTTGTACCAACCTTTGCAGGCCTTGCGCTTCTTCAAGCGGATTCAGGTCTTCGCGCTGGATGTTCTCGATCAGCGACATGGCGGCCGCGGCCTCGTCGGGCACGTCGCGCACCAGCACCGGCACGCTTTCGAGGCCGGCCAGGCCGGCCGCCCGGAAGCGCCGTTCGCCCGCGATGATCTCGAACTCGGCCTTCTTGTCGCGCGCCGCTTCGGCGTCCAGTCGACGCACCAGGATCGGCTGCATGATGCCTTGCGCCTTGATGCTCTCGGCCAATTCGTACAGCGCGCCTTCGTCCATGCGCGTGCGCGGCTGGTAGACGCCGGGCACCATCTGGTCGAGCTGGAGGGTGGTCGGATTCGGCGGCGCCGCATCATCGAGGACCGCGCTGTCCGAGCCGTTGAAGGTCGGCCCCAGGAGGGCTTCGAGTCCGCGGCCGAGGCCCTTCGGTTTTTTGGTGGCCATGGAAGTCATTCTTCTTTCAGTAGGTCGTTCAGCAGAGCCCGGCCTTCGGGCCAGTCGCCCAACCCGGATTCGCTGTTGAGGTGTCCACGGGCGCCGGCTTCGACGAAGCGGGCGCCCCAGTCGCGCGCCATCTCGCGAGAGCGCGTGGCCTCGCAGTAGGGATCGTCCTGGGCCGCGATCATCAGCGCGGGGAATGGCAGGGGCTGGCGCACGATCGGCGCCCAGCCGGGAATCATCTGGCGGAGGTCGTCGCGTTCGACGTCGCCCGGGGCGACCAGCAGCGCCGCGCGCACCTTGGCCGTCCGGCGGGAGTGCGCGGCCCAGGCCGCCACCAGGATGCAGCCGAGGCTGTGCGCCACGAGCACCACCGGACCAGGGGCGGCCAGCACTTCTTCCTCGAGCCGGGCAGACCAGTCGCCGCGCAGCGGCCGGATCCAGTCGTGCTGGTCGACGCGGTGGTCGCCGTAGTTCGTCTCCCAGCGGCTTTGCCAGTGGGCGGGGTCGCTGTTTTGCCAGCCCGGCAGCAGCAAGATCTTCGGAGCGGTCATCGGCGGGGCAATGGTCAAGGACCGTCGGGTGCGTGGACGGCGACGGGAGGCGCATCCATCGGCGCGGGCACCGGCGGCGCTGCGGCTTCGGACGCCAGCGCGCTGGCCGGCGGCATCTTCTCGACCAGTTCCTGCGCGAAGGCCACGAAGGCCTGGCTGCCCTTGGCCAGCGGGTCGAACACAACGCCCGGCAGTCCGTAGCTCGGCGCTTCGGCCAGCCGCACATTGCGCGGAATCACGGTGTCGAACACCTTCTCGCCGAAATGGGCCTTGAGCTGCTCGCTCACCTGCTGCTGAAGGGTGATCCGCGGGTCGAACATCACGCGCAGCAGGCCGATGATCTGCAGATTCTTGTTGAGATTGGCGTGCACCTGCTTGATGGTGTTGACCAGGTCGGTCAGGCCTTCGAGCGCAAAGTACTCGCACTGCATCGGCACGATCACGCCGTGCGCGGCGCACAGCCCGTTGAGCGTGAGCAGGCTCAGGCTGGGCGGGCAGTCGATGAGGATGAAGTCGTACTCGGCGCCGACCGCGGCGAGCGCGGTGCGCAGGCGCTTTTCGCGCCGATCGAGGGCCACCATCTCGACCTCGGCGCCCGCCAGTTCGCGGTTGGCGCCCAGGATGTCGTAGCCGCATTTCTCGGACTTCACGCGTGCTTCGGCCACCGAGGCCGACTCCAGCAGGACGTCATACACGGTGGTTTCGAGCTGGCGCTTGTCGACGCCCGACCCCATGGTGGCGTTGCCCTGGGGATCGAGGTCGATCATCAGGACACGCTGTCCGACCCTCGCCAGACCCGCTGCCAGATTCACCGTGGTGGTGGTCTTGCCGACGCCGCCCTTCTGGTTCGCGATGCAAAAGATCTTGGCCATGCTTACCTGGAAATGGCCAGCTTGAAGCCGAAGGCGATCAGGAAGACGCCCGCGAGCTTGCCGAGCATGCCGGAGACACGGGGGTTGGCGCGCAGGCGCTCGGCCAGGAAATAGGTCAGAAGCGTCACGATCAGGCCATACATGAAGGTCAGGAAGGCGATCGTGGCGGCCATCGCGGCAAAGGTCGAGAAGCCTTGATGCCGCGTCGGGTCGATGAACAGAGGGAAGAAGGCCATGTAGAACACGATGGCCTTCGGGTTCAGCAGCGTGATCGTCAAGGCCTGCTGGAGGTACTGCCGCGGCCGGATATTGAGAATAGGGGCCGCGCCCGGCTTGGCGCGGATCATCTTGAAGCCCAGCCACGCCAGATAGGCGGCTCCCAGCCACTGCACCGCGCTGAATGCGGCCGGGTAGGCACTGAGCAAGGCGGCCACGCCGGCCACGGCGGCCCACATCAGCACCTGGTCGCCGGCGATCACGCCCAGGGTGGCGGCCAGTCCGCCACGGATTCCGCCCTTGCCGGTCGAGGTGATCAAGGCGAGATTGCCAGGCCCGGGTATCGCCAGAAAAAGAATGATGGCGGCGACGAACGCGCCGTAGTCAGCGATGCCGAACATGGAAATGGCCTGAAATGGGAGTGCGTCGAGTCTAAGCGAGGTCGGCGCAATGAGCGCCTGTCAGGCGGCGCGTTTTCGCATCCAGACGATGCAGCGTTCGGCATCCAGGCCCGGAACCGACAGTTGTTCCACGTGAAACACTTCGCAATCCACCGGAAGCTGGGCGATTTCGTCGTCCGGCGCCCTGCCCTTCATGGCCATCCAGACGCCGTCCGGCGCCAGCAGATGGCGAGAGCCAGCCACGAAGTCGGCCAACGAGGCGAAGGCCCGGGAACTGATCAACTCGTAGCTCCCCGCCAGCATCTCGACCCGCGCGTGCAGTCCGCGAAGATTCTTCAGCCCCAGCTCCGACGCCACCTGCTGGACGAATGCCACCTTCTTGGCCACGGCGTCGAGGCAAGTGACCTGGATGTCGTCTCGAAGGATCGCGACCACCACCCCGGGCAACCCGGCGCCCGCCCCAACGTCCAGCAATCGCGCGCCGCCTGGACATTCCCTCTTGAGCGGCTGGATCACCGACAGGCTGTCGAGCAGATGGTGCGTCAGGACCGTCGCCGGATCCCTCAGGGCGGTGAGGTTGTACACCTTGTTCCACTTGAGGATCAGCGCGCCGTAGGCCAGCAGGCGCTCGCATTGGCGATCGCTCAAGTCCAGTCCGAGCGCGGCCGAGCCCTCGCGCAGCAATTGCTCCTGGCTCATTCGACGACCGGATCTGCTGTGGTGGCCGCATCCCGGGCAAAGGCCTGGTGTCCGCCCTTGCGAAGATGGATCATCAGCAGCGAGATCGCCGCCGGCGTGACACCGGAGATGCGCGAGGCCATGCCCAGCGTCTCCGGCCGGTGCTTGGCAAGCTTCTGGCGAACTTCGAAGCTCAGGGCCTTGACCTGGCCATAGTCGAAGGTTTCGGGCAACTTGAGGTTCTCGAAATGAGCGGCCCGCTCCACCTCGTCATGCTGACGATCGATATAGCCCGAGTACTTGGCGGCGATCTCGATCTGCTCCACCTCGGTCGCACCCGGCGTCGCCGCGGCGGCGTACTTCCCACCGTCCAGCGACATCAGCGACTCATAGCTGACGTTCGGACGACGCAGCAGGTCGCCCAGGTTGTATTCGTGCTCGATGGCCTTCCCAAGCACACGCTCCGATTCGGCAGCCGGCAGGTTGCGCGGATTGACCCAGATCGAACGCAAGCGCTCTGTTTCACGTGAAACAACGTCGCGCTTGCGCGAGAAAGCATCCCAGCGCGCATCGTCGACCAAGCCGAGCTTCCGGCCGATCTCGGTCAGCCGCATGTCGGCGTTGTCTTCGCGCAGCTGCAGCCTGAACTCGGCACGGCTGGTAAACATCCGGTACGGCTCGGTCACGCCCTTGGTGATCAGGTCATCGACCAGCACGCCCAGGTAGGCCTCGTCGCGACGCGGCAGCCAGGCCCCCTCCCCTCTGCATTGCAGTGCAGCATTGATGCCGGCGAACAGGCCTTGGGCGGCGGCCTCCTCGTAGCCGGTGGTGCCGTTGATCTGTCCGGCAAAGAAGAGGCCCTGGATCGCCCGCGTCTCGAAGTTGCTCTTGAGCTCGCGCGGATCGAAGTAGTCGTATTCGATCGCGTAGCCGGGCCGCAGGATGTGCGCGTTCTCCAGGCCGACCATCGAGCGCACCAGCTGGTACTGGATGTCGAAAGGCAGGCTGGTCGAGATTCCGTTCGGGTAGTACTCGTTGGTGGTCAGCCCTTCGGGCTCGAGGAAGATCTGGTGGCTCTCCTTGTCGGCGAAGCGGTTGATCTTGTCCTCGACGCTCGGGCAGTAGCGCGGCCCGATGCCGTCGATCTTGCCCATGAACATCGGGCTGCGGTCGAAACCCGAGCGGATGATCTCGTGCGTCCGTGCATTGGTGTTCGTGATCCAGCAGGGCATCTGCTGCGGATGCATGTCCTTGTGGCCCATGAAGCTGAAGACCGGCATCGGCCCGGCCCCGCCGGGCATGCCGTCGCCAGGCTGCTCGGTGCACTTCGAGAAATCGATGGTCCGGCCGTCGAGCCGCGGCGGCGTCCCGGTCTTGAGGCGGCCTTGTGGCAGCTTCAGCTCCTTGAGCCGCGCCGACAGGCTGATCGCGGGCGGGTCCCCGGCGCGCCCCGCCTGGTAGTTGTCCAATCCCACGTGAATGCGGCCGTCCAGGAACGTGCCGGCCGTGAGCACCACCGCCCGCGCGCGGAAGGCGATGCCCACCTGCGTGATCGCCCCCACCACGCGATCGCCTTCGATCATCAGGTCGTCGACCGCCTGCTGGAACAGCGACAGGTTGGGCTGATTCTCGAGCCGGCGCCGGATCGCGGCCTTGTACAGAACCCGGTCGGCCTGCGCCCGGGTCGCCCGCACGGCCGGCCCCTTGCTCGAGTTCAGGACACGGAACTGGATCCCGCCCTCGTCCGTCGCGAGGGCCATGGCGCCGCCGAGAGCGTCGACTTCCTTCACGAGGTGGCCCTTGCCGATGCCGCCGATCGAGGGGTTGCAGCTCATCTGCCCCAGGGTCTCGATGTTGTGGGTGAGCAGCAGCGTGCGGGCGCCCATGCGCGCGGAAGCCAGCGCGGCTTCGGTGCCGGCATGGCCGCCGCCGACGACGATCACATCGAATTCTTCGGGGTACAGCATGGAATGGGGCGCAGGACGCGTGCGCTCTCGGAAAGGGGCGTCAATTTTAATCGCCGGCGCGCCTCCGTGCACCCTTTGGGGACAAGCGTGCCGGACCCGGCATCCGCGCCATGGGCCATCGGCACTGGAAGTAGTGCTATCATTTTGATAGCAATCAAGGTCGCGACACGCACGACTCACAAGGCAAAAACGCGCCCGACGCGAAACCGCTAGCATCGGCCTCGCGTCGTCAAGAACGCGTTTCGCCTATTCACTGGAGTTTTTCGAATGAAGCTGTATTACTCGCCGGGCGCCTGCTCGCTGTCCCCCCACATCGCGCTGCGCGAGGCCGGCCTGGCCTTCGAGCCGGTGCTCGCGAGCACCAAGAGCCACAAGCTGCAGGACGGTACCGACTACTACGGCATCAACCCGCTGGGCTACGTGCCGATGCTCGAACTCGACGACGGCACGCGCCTGCGCGAAGGCCCGGCCATCGTGCAGTACATCGCCGACCTGGCGCCGACCAAGAACCTGGCACCGGCCAACGGCACGATGCAGCGCTATCGCCTGCAGGAATGGCTGACCTTCGTCGGCACCGAGATGCACAAGGGCTTCTCGCCGCTGTTCAACCCGAACATGCCCGAGGAAGCCAAGACCATCTCGAAGACCAAGCTGCTGTCGCGCTACGAATGGCTCGACGGCCAACTGGCCGACAAGGACTTCCTGATGGGCGAGCACTTCAGCGTCGCCGACGGCTATCTGTTCACGGTGACCAACTGGACCAAGCCGACGGGCCTGGACATCTCGAAGTTCGCAAACGTCAACGCCTGGCACACGCGCGTCGCCGCCCGCCCCGCCGTGCAGGAGGCCCTGAAGGCCGAAGGCCTGATGAAATAGGCTCGCCCCCAGGTTGCCCGGCACTTCGTGTCCGGGCGCCCACCCCCTACCGGGGGCAACACCGGCGGACTGGCAAAGCCAGATCCGCGGTGTTTCACGAACGGGCCTGGCTGCGCCGGCCTGTGAACTGCGCATACGCGCCCGCCTGGGCGAGCGCTATGCAGGGCGCTGGCGCCAGGCCAGCAGGGCGCCGAGCCACAGGGTGAGGGCCGAGGCCACGAGGCCGCCGGCCAAGCCGCCACGGCCGTCGGAGATCCAGCCGGTCACGGTGGGGCCGACGATCTGGCCCGCTGCGAACACGATCGTGAAGGCGCTGATGCCCGTCGCCCATTGGGCCGGCGGCAGGTTGTGGCGCACCAGCGCCGTGGTGGAGGCCACCACCGACAGGAACACCGCGCCGAACATCAGGCCCGAGGCCAGGGTCACCGGCCAGGCCGGGCTCAGCACGGGCAGCAGGGTCGCCACGCCCAGCAGCGCATTGAGCAGCGCCTGCGGGCCACCGCCGCGGAAGCGGTCCAGCAGGCCCGCCCAGAGCCGCGACGACGCGACGCAGGCGACGCCGAGCAAGGCGTAGAACAAGGTGATCTCGCCCGGCCTCGCACCCTGCTCGCGCAGCAGCGCGATCACGAAGGTCATGTAACCGATGTAGCCGGCACCGAAGAGCGCGTAGCCCGCGAGGGCCCAGCCGAATCGCCGCAGCGGCGAGCCGCCATCGAGCGCGAGCGGCGGCCTCGACGCCGCCGGTCCGGCGACCCCCACGCCCTCCCCCGGCATCGCACGCACCGCGAGCGCCAGCACGGCCGTCGCGGCGAAGCTCGCCAGCGCCAGCGCCCACCAGGCCCAGGCCCAGCCGTGCGGCGCCCCCGCCGCAGCCTGCAGCACGGCCGGCACCAGCAGTGCCGACAGCGTGATGCCGAGGCCGGTGCCCCCGTAGTAGAGCCCCAGCAGGAAGCCCGCGCGCGACGGCTGCGAGACGCCGAGCCGTGCCGCCAGCAATCCGCCGGCGACGAACACCCAGGCGCTCGCGAGGCCGGCCAGCAGCCGCTGCAGCAACAAGGCCGGGGCCGAGGTGAAGAAGCCGCTGGCGGCCATGAACAGGCTGGCCGCGAACGCGCCGCCGACCAGCAGCCGGACCGCGCCGAAGCGACGCATCAGGGCCGGCGTCAGCAGCGCGCCGAGCAGGTAGCCCGCGGCGTTGGCGGTGTTCATTCCACCGGCCAGCGCATAGCTCCAGCCCAGGTCCGCGCGCATCGGCGGCAGCAACAGGCCATAGGAAAAGCGGGTGATGCCGAGCGACACGGCGGCGCCCAACGACAGGGCCAGCGCGAGACGGAGGGCTTGGGCGGGCGTGAGCGAGGCGGCGGTCGAGGGCATGGGGCGGGCCCATTCTGCGGCAGCGCCTAGCACCAAAGCGACAACCTCGCGACAGCAGGGTTGCGACCGCGGGTTTACCCTAGCTCTGTCTTTCCCTTCACGTCACCACAAGGCACTCCGGCATGAGCACTCTTTTCGATCCCGTCCAGGCGGGCGATCTCGCACTCGGCAACCGCATCGTCATGGCGCCGCTGACGCGCAACCGCTCACCCAATGCGGTGCCGCGCGACATCACGGCCACCTATTACGCACAGCGCGCCTCGGCCGGCCTGCTGATCACCGAGGCCACCGCGATCAGCCAGCAGGGCCAGGGCTACGCCGATGTGCCCGGCCTCTACGGCACCGAGCAACTCGACGCCTGGAAGCGCGTGACCGACGCCGTGCACGCCGAGGGCGGCAAGATCGTGGTCCAGCTCTGGCACGTCGGGCGCGTCTCGCACACCGAGCTTCAGCCCGACAACGGCAAGCCGGTGGCGCCTTCCGCGATCACGGCCAGGACCAAGACCGTGCTGATCAAGGACGGCGTGCCGACTTTCGTCGACACCTCGGAGCCGCGCGCGCTCGACGCCGCCGAACTGCCGGGCATCGTGCACGCCTATGCGGCCGCGGCGCGCAACGCGGTCGAGACCGCAGGCTTCGACGGCGTCGAGATCCACGGCGCCAACGGCTACCTGCTCGACCAGTTCCTGAAAACCGGGAGCAACGAGCGCACCGACGACTACGGCGGCAGCATCCGCAACCGCGCCCGCCTGTTGCTGGAGGTGACGCGCGCGGTGGTCGATGCGGCCGGCGGCGGCCGCACCGGCGTCCGCCTGTCGCCCGTCACGCCCGCCAACGACGTCCACGACGCCGACCCGCAGCCGCTGTTCGACTACGTCGTCAGGCAGCTGGCGCCGCTCGGCCTGGCCTACATCCACGTCATCGAAGGTGCCACCGGCGGCCCGCGCGAGCTCGACGATCGACCCTTCGACTACGAGGCCCTCAAGGCGGCCTACCGCGAGGCGGGCGGCAAGGGCGCCTGGATGGTCAACAACGGCTACGACAAGCCGCTGGCCGAAGAGGCGCTGAAGGAAGGCGATGACCTCGTCGCCTTCGGCAAGCCCTTCATCTCCAATCCGGACCTGGTGCGCCGCCTGCGCGAAGGCGCGCCGCTGAATGCGTGGGACAAGACCACCTTCTACGGCGGCGGCGAAGCGGGCTACATCGACTACCCAGCGCTGGCTTGAGGCGCCTCGAAGGCCACGCTGACGCGCAGCCCGCCGGCCTCCGAGGCGCGCGCGAAGCGTAGCTCCGCGCCGAGCAGCTTCGCGTAGCGGGCCACGATCGCCAGGCCCAGTCCCGCCCCCTGCCCGAGCTTGCGCCCGGCCGGCCCCTGGGCCCAGCGCTGCAGCAGGTCGCGCTCGGCCTCGGGCGCGATGCCCGGGCCGTCGTCGGCCACTCCGAGCGTGAGACCGGAGAGTTCCACGGTGATGGTGCGGCCGCCGTAGCGCAGCGCGTTGTCGATCAGGTTGTCGAGGATGCCCTCGACCAGCGCGGCATTGGCCTGCACCGTGACCGCCTCGTCCAGGCCGAGCGCGCCCAGGTCCACGCCCCGGGCATCGGCGCGCGCCAGGTGCCGAAGCACCGCCTGCTGCACCAGCTGGTCCAGGCGCAGGGTCTCGCGTTGCAGGCCGGTACGTCCCTCGTCGGCCAGCGCCAGCGCCAGCAACTGGTCGACCAGACGACTGGCGCGGGCCTGGCTCTGCGCGATCTGCTGCAACTGCTCGCGCCAGACGGCCGGGCTCTGCTGGGCCAGGCCGTAGTCGGCCAGCGCGCGGATGCCCGCGAGCGGCGTGCGCAGCTCGTGCGCCACGTTGCCGGCGAACTCGCGCTGCGCGGAGGCGCTCTGGGCCAGCCGCTCGAGCAGCGCATTGAGCGTGTCGCCGAGCTGCTCGAGTTCGCGCGAACTGCGCGCCACCGGCACCGCCGCCAGGTCGTGGGCGTCGCGCTGCTCCAGCGTGCGCCTGAGTTCGCCCAACGGGTGAAGCTCGCGCTCGATGCCGCGCCAGAGCCAGCCCGCGAGCAGCGCGAGCAACACCAGCTGCGGCGCCAGCGAATAGATCAGAAGCTTCTCGATCAGCATCGCGCGCGCGCGCGTGGTCTGGGCAATGACGACGCGATAGGCGGCCGGCGCCTCGTGGTCCAGCACCACCGCGCGCAAGGTCATTCCCCGGTAGTCGATGCGCGAGAAACGATGGCGCGCGCCCTCCTCGGGTGCCGGTGCCACCAGCCCCTGGTCACCCGCGAGCAGCGAGCCGTCGGGCCGCAACACCGCGAAGAAGACCGTCTCCGACTGGTCGAACAGGACGTTGGTGATGTCGCGCGGCGACAGCAGGAGGTCGAGGCCGCGTTCGCCGGCGCGCACGCTGGCCGACACCGAATAGGCGTCGTCGAGGAGCGCGCGATCGAAGGCCTGCTCGGTGAAGTAGCTGGCGACCAGCAGTGCCACCGCCGTGCCCAGCAGCCAGGTCAGGCCCAGCGGCGGCAGCACGCGGCGCAGCACCCGCGCGGTCAGCGACGGCGCCGCTGCCGCGCCCGCACTCACGTCTCGGCTTCCATCAGGTAGCCGATGCCGCGCAGGGTGCGGATGACGGCGCCGCTGGCGACCAGCTTCTTGCGCAGGCGGGAGATGAAGGCCTCGAGCGCGTTGTCGCCCAGGGACTCGTCGAAGGTCGACAGCTTGTCCGACAGCTCGCGCTTGCTGACCGTGCGGCCCGGCGGGCTCATCAGCTCCCACAGCACCTCGAACTCGCGCGCCGGCAGGTCGAGCGGGACGCCGCCGACCGCGAAGCGGCGAGCCCGCCGATCGAGCCGCAGGTGCCCGAGTATCGCGATGTCCTCGGTGCCCTGGGCCCGGCGCACCAGCGCCCGCAGCCGGGCCTCGACCTCGGCCAGGTCGAAGGGCTTGCCGAGGTAGTCGTCCGCGCCCGCGTCCAGGCCCGCGATGCGCTCGTCGGTGCGGTCGCGCGCGGTCAGCACCAGCACCGGCGTGCGGTCGCCGCGGCCGCGCGCATGGCGCAGCGCGACCAGGCCGCTGGCCAGCCCGCTGGTCGGGCTCGCGGTGGCCGGCAGGTTCAGGTCCAGCAGCACGGCATCGAAGGTCTGCACGCGCCACAGGTGGTCGGCGTCCTCGACGTTGGCCGCCACGTCGACGCGATGGCCGGCGTCACCCAGACTGCGCAGCATCACGCCGCTCAGGACTTCATCGTCTTCGACCAGTAGGATTCGCATGGGAAGGGGAATCAAAAAATATCGGCTGTTTGTACAGCACGCAGCACCCCCATGCTGGACATTGGCATGGCGGAAAGGTTCAAACTCGCCACTCGTTCACATGAAGGAGCAATCACGATGAGCCAGAAGTTCCAGGTCACGGGCATGAGTTGCGGCCACTGCGCCGGTGTGGTGCAGAGCGCCGTCCAGACGATCGATCCCAGTGCGCAGGTCACGGTCGATCTCGAGACCGGCCACGTCGATGTGGTCAGCGAGCATCCTCGACGGGACATCATTGTGGCGATCGAGAACGCCGGCTACCAGGCCCAATAGCCTTCTTTCTCCAGCGCCCCAGGACGCGCAGCACGCCAAAGCAAGAGAACAGTTGAATACTTTGTGTTTCAAAGTGCAAAATGCGTGCAGCAAAAAATTCACCTGGTCAGAAAGACGCTCCATGTTCTCGAGCCTGTTGCCTTCCTCCGTTCGCGAAGCCGCCTATCGGCGCAAGTTCCTGGAGAACCCCGAGAGCGAGAACCTGTTCATGGGCTCGTTCGAGAGCTTCGCCGATGCGGAATCCAATGCGCCAGCCGGCAAGGCGGTAGGCTACGACGACGCCGAGGCGGCCAAGACGCTCTATAGCCACCAGCTCTATTTCTACGACTACCCAGGCCTGTTCTGGCTCGGCCGGGCGCTCGACGGGGGCATGCGCAGCGTTTTCGACCTGGGTGGCCATGTCGGGATCAAGTACTACGCCTTCCGCCGCGTGCTTCCCTACCCTGCGAACCTGCGCTGGACGGTCTGCGACCTGCCCGGCGTCGTGCAGACGGGCCAGGAGCTCGCCGTCCAGCGCGAAGCGACGTCCCAGCTCGACTTCACGACCGACTTTCGCAACGCCAGCGGCTACGACGTCCTCTATGCCTCGGGCAGCCTGCAATACCTGCCGTTGCGGATCTCGGAAATGCTGGCCCAGATGCCCGTGAAGCCGAAGCGCATCGTGATCAACACGGCAGCGACGCACCCCGACCGGACGCTCTTCACGCTCAACAGCATCGGCTTCGCGGTCTGTCCCTACCGCATCCAGCACCAGGACGCCCTGCTGAACGAACTGATGGAGTCCGGGTACCAGCGCCGCGATGCCTGGCGCAATGAAGGCAAGCCGATCGAGGTCCCGTTCGTCGAGGGCGGCGACAAGGCCTTCTACTCCGGCTGCTGCTTCGATCTGCGCTGAGCCGCGCGCGCCCGGAGCGCGGGTCGCCAGCGCGGGGCGAGCGCCCCGCTACCATCCGCCCATGCCTTTTCACCCCCGGATCCTGATCGCCGAAGACGAGTCCGGCATCGCCGACACCCTGCAATACGTGTTGCGCACCGACGGCTTCGTGCCGGTCTGGTGCGCCACTGCGGAGCAGGCCATCGCGCAGTTCGCGGCCGAGCCGCCCGCGCTCGCGATCCTCGACGTCGGGCTGCCCGACATGAACGGCTTCGAGCTGTTCAAGCGGCTGCAGGCCCTGCCCGGCGGTGCACAGGTGCCGATGCTGTTCCTGACCGCGCGCAGCGACGAGATCGATCGCGTGGTCGGCCTCGAGCTCGGCGCCGACGACTACATCGCCAAGCCCTTCTCGCCACGCGAGCTGGTGGCCCGGGTGCGGACCATCCTGCGCCGCAGCGGACGCGGCGCGCAGGGCACGTCAGCTCCCGCGGCGGCGCCCACCGCCCCGACGCCGGCCCCGCAGGCGCCGGCCACGCCGTTCGCGCTCGACAGCGAGCGCATGCAGATTCGCTACTACGGCCGCCTGCTCGAACTCTCGCGCTACGAGTACGGCCTGCTGCGGCTGCTGGTGCAGCGGCCCGGCCGCGTCTACACGCGCGACGACCTGCTGCGCCTGGTCTGGGACGAGGCCAGCGACAGCTTCGACCGCACGGTGGATGCGCACGTGAAGACCCTGCGCGCCAAGCTCAAGGCGATCGCGCCCGAGGTCGATCCGATCCGCACGCTGCGCGGGACGGGCTACGCGTTGAACGAAGACCTGCCGTCGGCGCCATGAGCACCAGGCCGGCGCCGGGCCGCTCCCAAGACGGACAGCGGCCCCCTCGAGGGGCAGCGACCCACACGCAGTGGGGGAGCGTGGGGGCCCAGGCCGGCGCCGGGCCGCCCCAAGGCGGCCTGCAGCCCCCTCGGGGGGCAGCGACCCACACGCAGTGGGGGAGCGTGGGGGCCATGAAGTGACGAGCCGCACGCGCATCTTCATCGGCATCCTGCTGATCTATACGGCGGGCATCGCCTTCCTGCTCTACCGCGTGGTGATCGACATCGACCCGCGCTACCGCGAGTCGGCGGAGGAGTCGCTGGTCGAGGCTTCGCAGCTGATGGCCAGCCTGGTCGAACAGGACGTGATCGCCGGCGCGATCAACACCACGCGGCTCGAGCCGCTATTCCGCTCGGCCTATGCGCGCCAGTTCTCGGCCCAGATCTACAACCTGCACAAGCGCCACGTCGAACTGCGCATGTATGTCACCGACCGCAACGGCCGCGTGCTGTTCGATTCGCTGGGCCGCAACCTCGGTGCCGACTTCTCCCAGTGGAGCGACGTCAAGCGCTCGCTGGCCGGCACCTACGGCGCCCGCACCACGCGCGACATCGCGGGCGATCCGCTGAGCTCGGTGATGTACGTGGGCGCGCCGGTGCGCTGGGGCAACGAGATCGTCGGCGTGGTCAGCGTCGGCAAGCCGGTGCAGAGCTTCGGCCAGTTCGTCGAGGACGCCCGGGCCCGCACGCTGGGGGTCGGCGTCGGCTCGGCGCTGGCGCTGCTGGTGGGCGCGGTGATCGTCTCGATCTGGCTGGTGCGGCCCTTCGGGCTGATCTCGGACTACGTGGGCTGGCTGCGCGCCCAGCGCAGCCTGAGCCTCGGACGCATGCTGCGCCGGGCGGTCGACACGGTGCGCCGCGGCTTGGGCGAGATGCGCGACGCCTTCACCGGCCGCAACTACGTCGCCGACTACGTCCAGACCTTCACGCACGAGATCAAGAGCCCGCTGTCGGCGATCCGCGGCGCCGCCGAGCTGATCCAGGAGCCCTCGATGCCGCAGGCCGAGCGCGAACGCTTCCTCGGCAACATCGCGCACGAGACCCAGCGCATCCAGGAGATCGTCGACCGCATGATGGAGCTCACCGCGCTCGAGACGCGGCGCGCGCTGGACCGCAGCGAACCGGTGGCGCTGGCCCCGCTGCTGCAGGACGTGGCCGCCGGCGCCCGGGCGGCGGCCGCCAGGCGCGAGGTCCGCGTGCAGGTGGCGATCCACGCCGAGGCCAGCGTCGAGGGCGATCCCTTCCTGCTGCGCCGCGCGATCAGCAACCTGCTCGACAACGCGATCGACTTCTCGCCCGCGGGCGCCGAGGTGCTGCTGGCGCTGGAGGCCAGCTCGCGCCGCGCCATCGTGAGCGTGCGCGACCGCGGCCAGGGCATCCCGGACTACGCCAAGGACAAGGTGTTCGAGAAGTTCTATTCGCTCGCCCGGCCGCACAACCAGAAGAAGAGCACCGGCCTCGGCCTGGCCTTCGTGAAGGAGATCGCGGCGCTGCACCGCGGCCGGGTCGAGCTCGCGAACGCACCGCGCGGCGGCGCACTGGCCACCCTCACGCTGCCGCTGCTGTCACATCACTGACCGGTGAGCTCCCGGTAGGCCTTGCGGGTCTCGGGGCTCACCGCGTCGAGCACCTGCTCGTAGGAGGTCTTGTGGCGCGCCAGCAGCCGCGCCGAGGCCACGGTCTTCGACTTGCAGTACCAATGGCAGCTGTGCTGCATCAGGAACAGCTCGGCCGACATCATGAAGGCCTTGGCCTTCGATGGCCGGTGCAGCTCGTTGCGCATGACCCCGGCGATGCCGCGCGCGTGGATCGCGAAGGCCTGGCGCAGATCGAAGGTCGCGGCCGGGAACAGCTGCTGCACGAAGGGCAGCGCGAGCGGCAGCTTGCTGACCCGCGCCTCCTTTTCGCCGACCCGGGCGAACTCGGCCGCGAAGCTGTCGAACTGGGCCGACAGTTTTTCCTCGGTGGTGTCGAGCAGGCGCCAGATCTGTTCGCGGCGTTCGGGGTCGTCCTCGCCGAGGCAGCGCAGGTAGCCCTCGGTGAGGTTCTCCATGAGCTTCTCGATCTGGTAGTGGCCGAGGTGGCTGCCCAGCAGCGCGATGCGCCGGCGCTGGTCATTGGACTTGAGGAGATAGGCGCCGATGACGATGAGCGTCACCAGGGTGAGAGTTTCCATGAAGCGGTCGCGAGGGCGTTGAGCAGCAGCGAGTGTAGGGACCCCGCGCCGCTGCGCGGCGCGGCTACCGGAAAAAGTCCAGGATGCGGCTGCGCTCCTCCGGCGGCGCCGGCGGGCTCACCGGCACGCCGGCCAGGTCCTCGGCAGGCAGCGGCGCGAGCGCGGCGTCCAGCCCCAGGCTGGCCACGCCGCGGCCAGGCGCGTAGTCGTCGAAATACCACTCGCCGTCGACCTGCACCACGCCGTCCGCGGGCTTCAGCGCAGCCACCGGCACGCCCTTGAGCGCCGCCTGCATGTAGCCGGTCCAGATCGGCAGGCTCAGGCTGCCGCCGGTCTCGCCGCGCACGCCGAGCTGGCGCGGCGTGTCGTAGCCGACCCAGGCGATGCCGACCCGGGTCGGCTGGAAGCCCGCGAACCAGGTGTCGAAGGAGTCGTTGGTGGTGCCCGTCTTGCCGTACAGGTCGTCGCGCCGGAGCGCCTGGTAGGCCCTGGAGGCCGTGCCGCCCTTCACCACGCTCTGCAGCAGCGAGTCCATCAGGAAGGCATTGCGTTCGGGAATCGCGCGCCGGGCCTCGTCCAGCACCGGCGGCTCGGTCTCCATCAGGACCTTGCCTCGGGCATCGGTGACACGCGTCACGAGGTAGGGATTGACGCGATAGCCGCCATTGGCGAACACCGCATAGCCGGCCGCCATCTGCATCGGCGTCACCGAACCAGCGCCCAGCGCCATCGGCAGGTTGGCCGGCTGCTTCTCGCGCTCGAAGCCGAAGCGCGTGACCCAGTCCTGCGCATAGTCGGCGCCGATCGACTGCATGACCCGCAGCGTGACCAGGTTCTTCGATTGCTGCAGCGCGCGGCGCAGCGTGACCGGGCCTTCGTGGCCGCCGTCGTAGTTCTTCGGCTCCCAGGCCGTGCCGTTGGCGCCCGCCTCGAAGTACAGCGGGGCGTCGTTGATCACGGTGGCCGGCGTGAAGCCCTTCTCGAGCGCGGCCGAATAGATGAAGGGCTTGAAGCTCGAGCCCGGCTGGCGCCAGGCCTGCGTCGCGTGGTTGAACTTGTTCTTGCCGAAGTCGAAGCCACCGACCAGTGCCTGGATCGCGCCGGTGCGCGGATCGAGCGCCACGAAGGCGCCTTCGACCTCGGGCAACTGCGTGATCTCCCAGCTGTTCTTCGGCGTGCGCGCGACCCGGATCACGGCGCCGGGTCGGATGCGGATGTTGCGCGCGGCCTTCTCCGACAGGCCCGACTGTGCCGGCTTCAGGCCCTCGCCGCTGATCTGCAGCGTCTCGCCATTGGCGCGCACCGCCGTGACCTCCTTGGCGCCGGCCTGCAGCACCACCGCGGCGATCAGGTCGCCGTTGTCCGGATGCTCGGCCAGCGCATCGTCCACCGCGTCGTCGATCAACTTCGGATCGGCCGGCAGGTCGACGACCGCCTCGGGCCCGCGATAGGCCTGGCGCCGCTCGTAGTCCATGATGCCGCGGCGCAATGAGCGATAGGCCGCCTGCTGCTCGGCCGCGATCAGAGAGGTCGTGACCTTGAGGCCGCTGGTGTAGATGCTGTCGCCGTACTGCGCATGCATCATCTGGCGCACGGTCTCGGCCACGTGCTCGGCATGCAGCCGCGACGGATCGGCGGCGTCGCGCAGCTGCAGCGGCTCCTTGCGCGCCAGCTCGGCCTGCGCGGCGTTGATGAAGCCGGTCTCCTGCATGCGGTCGATCACGTAGAGCTGGCGGGCGCGCGCGCGGCGCGGGTTGGCCACCGGGTTGTTGGTGCCAGGCGCCTTCGGCAGGCCGGCCAGCATCGCGGCCTCGGCGATCGTGACGTCCTGCAGCGGCTTGCCGAAATAGGCCTCGGCCGCAGCCGCGAATCCGTAGGCCCGGTTGCCCAGGTAGATCTGGTTCAGGTAGATCTCGAGGATCTGGTCCTTCGTGAGTTCGCGCTCCATGCGCAGCGCCAGCAGGATCTCCCAGGTCTTGCGCCGCACCGTGCGCTCCGAGCTCAGGTAGACGTTGCGCGCCACCTGCATCGTGATGGTCGAGGCGCCCTGCTTGCGCCCGCCCTGCAGGCTGGCCAGCGCGGCACGCGCGAAGCCCTTGTAGTCGACACCGCCGTGCTCGTAGAAGCGCGCGTCCTCTACCGCCAGCACCGCGTCCTTCATGACCTTCGGAATCTGCGCGAAGGGCGTCAGGTTGCGGCGCTCCTCGCCGAACTCGCCGATCAGCGTGCCTTCGGCCGAATAGACCCGCAGCGGTTGCTTGGGCTGGTAGTCGGACAGCTCCGCGATGTCGGGCAGCCGTGGGTAGATGGTGGCCACCGCGATGCCTCCGGCGATCGCCAGGACGACGACGGTGCCGGCCGACAGCGCAGCGATCCAGGCCACCGGGCGGCGCCAGGTCGGCGCTCGGGAGGGGGTTGCGGAGGGAGAGGTCATGGCAGGGAGGGAGCAGGAACAGGCCGCGATGGTTCCCCATGGGCGCGATATCCGTGTGAAGTGCCGGCTCGCGGGACTTCACACGGACTTCACACAAGCCTGCATCGGCCGCGCCGGACTTCAAGAAGCCTTCCCACTGCCTTCTCGCTCGCTCTCGACAGTGGGCACCGTGCAAGTTCGCACGAGAAGGAGAAAGAACAACACCATGGACGCCCCTGCCACCCCCACCCCCACCCGCCCCGGCCGCTGGCTCTGGCTCGTCACCGTGACGCTGGCCGCCGCAAGCTTTCTCGCCCTGAGCGCCCGCCCGCTGCATGCGCAGGAAGCACCGGGCCCGCGTGCGAAGACCGAGAGCCCTTACTTCTTCGTCAAGAGCGACGATCCCGAACTCGACCGCCTGCCGCTCAAGGGCACGGAGGTCGACGTGAAGATCTCGGGCGTGATCGCCGACGTCACCGTCATGCAGACCTACCGCAACGAGGGCCAGCGGGCGATCGAGGCGCGCTACGTGTTCCCGGGCTCGACCCGCGCCGCGGTCGGCGCCTTGCACGTGCGGATCGGCGACCGCCTCATCACGGCGCAGATCCGCGAGAAGGCGCAGGCCCGCATCGACTACGAGGCCGCGAAGAAGGAAGGCAGGACCGCCGCGCTGCTCGAGCAGCACCTGCCCAACGTGTTCCAGATGAACGTCGCCAACATCCTGCCGGGCGACGAGGTCAAGGTGGCGCTGCGTTACACCGAGCTGCTGGTGCCGCAGGGCGGCAACTACCAGTTCGTCTATCCGACCGTGGTCGGGCCGCGCTACAACAGCCCCCAGTCGGAGAACGCGCAGGCCCGCTGGGTGGCGCAGCCGACGCTGCGGGCCGCGGTCGCACCGGGCACCGCCTTCAAGCTCAAGGTCGCGCTCGACGTGCCGATGGCGCTGCAGGAAGTGCGCTCGCCGAGCCATTCGATCGAGGTCGCCCGGCGCGATGGCGACGCCCATGCCGACGTCGCGCTGGCCGGCAGCGCCGGGCCGGCCGACAACCGCGACTTCGTGCTCGACTACCGGCTCGCGGGCGAGCGGATCCAGTCCGGGCTGATGCTCTACCAGGGCCACGGCGACGATTCCGAGAACTTCTTCCTCGCGATGGTCGAGCCGCCGAAGTCGGTGGCCGCGAACGCCGTCTCGCCGCGCGACTACATCTTCGTGGTCGACATCTCGGGCTCGATGCACGGCTTCCCGCTCGACACCGCCAAGGTCATGCTGGAGCGCCTGATCGGCGGCCTGCGGCCCAGCGACACCTTCAACGTGCTGCTGTTCTCGGGCAGCAACCGGATGCTGTCGCCGCACTCGGTGCCGGCCACCCGCGCCAATATCACGCAGGCGCTGGCAACGATCCAGAACTACGGCGGCGGCGGCAGCACCGAGCTGATTCCGGCACTGAAGCGCGCCTATGCCGAACCGAAGGCCGAGGGCGTCTCGCGCACCCTCGTGGTGGTCACCGACGGCTACGTCACCGTGGAGCGCGAGGCCTTCGAGCTGGTGCGCAGGAACCTGTCCAAGGCCAACCTGTTCGCCTTCGGCATCGGCTCGTCGGTCAACCGCCACCTGATGGAAGGCCTGGCGCGCGCCGGCATGGGCGAGCCCTTCGTGATCACCGACCCGGTCCAGGCGCCCGAGCAGGCCGCGCGCTTCCGCCGCATGGTCGAGTCGCCGGTGCTGACCCAGGTGAAGGCGCGCTTCGAGGGCCTCGATGTCTACGAGGTGGAGCCGATGGCGCTGCCCGACGTGCTCGGCGAGCGCCCGGTGATCCTGTTCGGCAAGTGGCGCGGCGAGGCCAGGGGCCGGCTCGTGATCGAAGGCCGCAGCGCCGAAGGTCCGTACCAGCAGGTGCTGAAGGTGGACCCGCAGGCGCGCCGGGACGCGGCCGCGCTGCGCAGCCTGTGGGCGCGCCATCGGATCGCGAGCCTCTCCGACCAGGAAGCGCTGGAGGGCGGCGACGACCTGCGCCAGCGCATCACCGACCTGGGGCTGCGCTACGGCCTGCTCACGCAGTACACCAGCTTCATCGCGATCGACCAGGTGGTGCGCAACGCGGCGCCGCAGAACGGCGCCAGCGTCGACCAGCCGCTGCCGCTGCCGCAGGGCGTGGGCGAACTCGCGCTCGGCCAGAACCTGGGCGCCGAGGTGCCGAGCACGCCGGAGCCCGAAACGCTGGGCGCGATCGCGGTGGTGCTCTCGATGCTGGCGATGCTGCGGCGCCGCGCCCGCCGCAACGACCGCCGGCGGCTGACTTCGTGAAACCTTGCGGGACAGACCAACAAAGTGCGAAGCAGTTTTTGCTCTGTCCTCAACTGATCAGAAAAAGGACGACGATGACTCTTGCCTCTCTCGCAAGCCGCCACCCGCGCCTCTTCGAGGCCGGCATCCGGCTCGACCGCGCACCGGCCCTGGCCTGGCTCGCGCTGCAGGCCGCCGCACTGGCGCCGACCTGGCTCTGGATGGGACGGCGCATGCTGGACCGCTCGGACGATCCGCTCGGCCTGCTGGCACTCGCAGCGCTGGGCCTGCTGGTCGCCGCGCTGCGACGCGAGTTGCGCGCTGCGCCGCGCCTCGGCTGGCTGGCGCTGGCCGGGCTGGCGACGCTCGCCGCCACCTTGCTGCGCACCGGCGCCGGCCCGTTGCCTTCGCTGCCGCCCCTGGCCGCCGCCCTCGTTGCCATGCTGGCGCTGGCCTGCGGCCTGCTGGCCTTCCTGCCTCGGCAGGTGGCCGCATGGCCGGTCGCCGGGCTGGCGGTGCTGGCGCTGCCGCTGCTGTCCTCGCTGCAGTTCTATGCCGGCTACCCGCTGCGCGTGGTCACCGCCGAGGCCAGCCGCTGGCTGCTGGCGCCGGGCTTCGACGTGGCGCGCGAAGGCAGCAGCCTGTGGATCGAAGGCCGGCTGGTCATCGTCGACGCGCCCTGCTCGGGCGTGCAGATGGTCTGGCTCGGCTATTTCACGGCGTGCGTGGTCGCGCTCTGGGCCCGGCGCGACGACCGGGGGTTCCTGGCACGGCTGCCGGCCGTCGGCCTGCTGGTGCTGGCCGGCAACATCGTGCGCAACAGCGCGCTGGTGGCCCTCGAGGCCATCGGACAGGCGCCGGCGCCCTGGCTGCACGATGCCTTCGGGCTCGCGCTGTTGGCCGGGGTCTGCGGCTGCATCGCATGGGTGATGACCACTTCCCGAGGAGGCCGGCATGGCAATCCCGCTCTTTGACCGCTGCTTCGCCAACCGCTTCGTGCATCGCATCCTGCACAAGGCGGTGTTCGCGCTCGCCATGGGGCTCTGCCTGGCCTGGTCGGCCGGCTCGGCGCTGCACCGATCGACGCCGGCCGCTGCCGCCGCCGTCTTCCAGGAATGGCCCAGCGAATGGGACGGCGCGCCGCTGCGACCGCTGGCGATGAGCGCCGTCGAACGCCGCTTCGCCGAACGCTTTCCGGGCGCCATCGCGCGCCTGACCGACGGCGAACAGGTGCTGGTGCTGCGCCAGGTGAACGCCCCGACCCGCATGCTGCACCCGGCTGCCGACTGCTACCGCGCCCTGGGCTACGGCATCGCCCAGGCCCGTCTGGAACGCGACCTGCACGAAAGACTGTGGCGTTGTTTCGTCGCCGAGCGCGGCGCCAGGCAAAAAATCCGCGTCTGCGAGCGCATCGTCGACGCGGGGGGCGATGCTTTCACCGACACTTCAGCCTGGTACTGGGCGGCGGCCAGCGGCCGCTCGAGCGGCCCGTGGCAAGCTGTGACCCTGGCCAGACAGATCGAGTGACGCGCATTGAAACACCCCCGAAGCGCCGGCGGCGCCGCCCCCTCGAGGGGGCGATACCAGCGGCCCGGCAAAGCCGGTTCCGCGGTATCCCTGGCATCGGGAGACGCCGGTTTCATGCATCGCGGGTCACACGATGGCGTGATGGAACATTGACAGAGTGAGAGTGATTTGCTGAAGAAAGCGCTGGTTTACCTGCTTTTCGCGACCCTGGCCCTGGTGCTGACTGCGGCGGTCGCGGTGTTCCTGATCCTCAAGGTGGCGCTGGCACCCGGCCGCGACGAGTGGCCGGCGCGCATCCAGGCCGGCCCGGTGGCGATCGATGTCGGGGTCCCGACCGCGATCCGCCTGGCCACCTCGACCTGGTTCGCGCCCTGGCTGGCCGGCCGAACGCTGGACACCGCCCACGGCCCGGTCCTGTTCGGCTGGAACGCAGCGACCGAAACCCTGGAACTCCGGTGTGCGCCCTGCAGCGCCACGGTGCCGGCGCTGGGCAGCCAGCCGATCCGGCTCGACAGCCTGCGAGGCACGGTGCGCCGCGACGCCGGCACGCTCAGCGGCGTGCTGGAGGCCGCGCCGCCCGGACGGCCGGCGACGGCGGCCGGCGGCGACGACGGGATCCTGCACGC
This sequence comes from Variovorax sp. M-6, assembly GCF_052114385.1. Classification (NCBI taxonomy): domain Bacteria; kingdom Pseudomonadati; phylum Pseudomonadota; class Betaproteobacteria; order Burkholderiales; family Comamonadaceae; genus Variovorax; species Variovorax sp. M-6. The sequence continues at coordinate 75,376 of NZ_JBFREQ010000017.1, forward strand.
CCGCTGGAACGGCCGGCTGACGCAGAAGGCCCTGTCGATCGACATCCATGTGCCCGAAACGCCCATCACGCGCTGGTACGCGGCGCTGACGCCCGGCCTGGCGGAGCTGCAGCGCGCCCGCATCGGCGGCACGCTGGCGCTGAACGCCCAGGTGGTGCTGCCCGCCGGCACCTTCACGCTGCAGCCGCGCATCGCCGACTTCACGGTCGACGGACTGGGCACCGAGGCGATCGCCAGCGCCCGCACCAGCTGCGGTGCACCGAGCCGGCTCGGCAACGAGAGCTGGCTGGCGCGCGCCGTGATCGCGGCCGAGGATCAGCGCTTCTTCAACCATCCGGGCTACGACATCGTCGAGCTGACGGCCTCGCTCGAAATCAACCAGAAGGCCGCCAAGGCCGAGCGCGGCGGCAGCACGCTGACCCAGCAGCTCGCCAAGATGCTGGTGACGGGTGGCGAGCAAAGCGCCGACCGCAAGCTGCGCGAGCTGCTCTACGCGGTCGAAATGGAGCAGACGCTGGGCAAGGCGCGCATCCTGCAGCTCTACCTCGACAACGCGCCCTGGGGCGCCCGGATTTGCGGCGCCGAAACGGCGGCGCGCACCTATTTCAAGCGCTCCGCGCGCAACCTCGAGCCGGCGCAGGCGGTCTGGCTGGCCGCCATGCTGAACAACCCGGCCGCCGCGGTGCGCAAGTGGCAGCATGACGGCACCATCAACGCCGAGCGCGCGAAGTGGGTGGCCGAAGGCGTGCGTGGCATCAGCAAGCCGCAGCGCGACGCCCTGCTGCGCAGTGTGGCGGCGGCCCGCTTCGCACCACCTTGACGCGGCCCGCGGCGTGCACCAGCACGGCGCGACGGCAAGCCGGCGGCAGGCCGGTTCGCTGGCACATGTCTTGCGATGGCATCCGCAATGGATGCTGTCACCGCCCCTCCGCCCGCAGCCGTTGAAATCGTCGCGCTGAGCAAGCGCTACGCCGCCGGCACGCCGCCCGCGGTCGATCAGATCGACCTGCGCATCGCCAGCGGCAGCTACTGCTGCCTGCTGGGCCCCTCGGGCTGCGGCAAGAGCACCACGCTGCGCATGGTCGCGGGCCACGAGTCGGCCTCGGGCGGCGACATCCTGCTGGACAACCGCAACATCACGAACCTGCCGGCGGCGGCGCGCGGCACCGCGATGATGTTCCAGAGCTTCGCGCTGTTCCCGCACCTGTCGGCGCTCGACAACGTCGCCTTCAGCCTCAAGATGAAAGGCGTCTCGAAAAGCGAACGCCACAGGCGCGCCGCCAACCTGCTCGAACGGGTCGCGATGGGACACCTGGCCGAGCGCAAGCCGGGCGAACTCTCGGGCGGCCAGCAGCAGCGGGTGGCGCTGGCGCGGGCCCTGATCACCGAACCCCGCGTGCTGCTGCTCGACGAGCCGCTGTCCGCGCTCGACCCCTTCCTGCGGATCCAGATGCGCGCCGAGCTGCGCCGCTGGCAGAAGGAACTCGGCCTCACCTTCATCCACGTCACGCACTCGCAGGAGGAGGCGATGGCGCTGGCCGACACCATGGTGGTGATGAACAACGGACTGATCGAGCAGGTCGGCTCGCCGCACGACGTCTACAACCATCCGGCCAGCGAATTCGTGGCCCGTTTCATGGGCGGCCACAACGTGTTCGCGCTCGACGACGGGCTGGTCGCGGTGCGCAACGACCACATGCGGATCGCGCCCGCGGGTGCCGTCGGCGGCGACACCGGACTGCCCGCGCACGTGACCGATGTCGATTACCAGGGCACCTACGTGCTGCTGGGCCTGCGCCTCGCGGGCGTGCCCCCGGAGTTCGCCAACGTCTCGGTGCTGCTGACCGAGAAGGACTTCGCCGCCCGCAACTACGCGCCCGGCGAGAGCGTGCGCCTCTCGTGGGCCGCGGCCGACGCGCGGACGCTGGGCCCCGGTGCCACCCGCCCCGAGGCGCGCGGTGGCGGCACGCCACCGGCCCGGCGCGCGCCGATGGCGGCCCTGGCAGCGATGGCGGCCTGAGGGCGCCCCACCACGCACGCCCCCGCATTTCGGTTCTTCCCCATTCATCACCACCGCCTCCCAGGAGACCTCCCATGTCCAAGAAAATCGACACCCCCACCGCCGGCGTGCAGCGCCGCACGCTGCTGCAGGGCACCGCGGGCATCCTCGCGGCGGGCGTGTTCCCCGCCATCCATGCGCAGGAGAAGATCGTGCTGCGCTACCTCGGCACCGCGGTCAACCAGGACAAGGCGATCGCCGAGAAGTTCAAGGCCGACACCGGCATCGAGATCCAGTACGTGGCCGTCACCACCGACGACGTCACCAAGCGCGCCGTGACCGCGCCGAACAGCTTCGACCTGATCGACACCGAGTACTTCTCGCTGAAGAAGATCGTGCCGACCGGCAACCTGAAGGGCATCGACACCCGGCGCGTGAAGAACGCCGACAAGATCACCTCGCTGTTCACCAAGGGCGAGGTCGCGGGCAAGAAGGTCGGCGACCAGGGCACGGCGCCGATCAAGGTGATCTTCCTCGAAGGCGAGAAGAGCAAGGCCTTCTCGAAGACGCCGACGCAGTTCATGTCGCTGATCCCGACCACCTACAACGCCGACACGCTGGGCATCCGTCCCGACCTCATCAAGCGCCCGATCGGCTCCTGGGCCGAGCTGCTGAACCCCGAGTTCAAGGGCAAGGCCGCGATCCTCAACATCCCGTCGATCGGCATCATGGACGCGGCGATGGTGGTCGAGGCCAAGGGCATCCACAAGTACGCCGACAAGGGCAACATGACCAAGGCCGAGATCGACCTGACGATCAAGACCCTGATCGAGGCCAAGAAGGCGGGCCAGTTCCGCGCGCTGTGGAAGGACTTCAACGAGTCGGTCAACCTGATGTCCTCGGGCGAGGTGGTGATCCAGTCGATGTGGTCGCCGGCCGTGACCGCGGTGCGCAGCAAAGGCATCGCCTGCACCTTCCAGCCACTGAAGGAAGGCTATCGCGCCTGGGCCTCGGGCTTCGGCCTGCCGGCCACGCTGTCGGGCAGGAAGCTCGACGGCGCCTACGAGTTCATCAACTGGTTCCTCGACGGCTGGGCCGGCGCCTACCTGAACCGCCAGGGCTACTACAGCGCCGTGCTGGAAACAGCCAAGGCCAAGATGGAGCCCTACGAGTGGGCCTACTGGATGGAAGGCAAGCCCGCCGCGCAGGACATCAAGAGCCCGCAGGGCGACGTCATCGCCAAGGCCGGCGCGCTGCGCGACGGCGGCAGCTACGAGGAGCGCATGGGCGGCATCGCGTGCTGGAACGCCGTGATGGACGAAAACGAATACATGGTCAGGAAGTGGAACGAGTTCGTGGCTGCCTAGCGGCAGTCCACGAACTCGACCCCCAGGCTGCGCTGCGCTTCGCCCACCCCCTGTGAGGGGGCGACACCAGCGGCCCGGCAAAGCCGGTTCCGCGGTGTCCCACCAACGGGCTTCGCGTTGCTCGCCTGAGAGAACACTCCATCTCCCACTTCATTCATGAGCGCACCCGCCACATCCGGCCACGCCGCATCGCTGCCCACCAAGTCCATCAAGGCCTGGTGGCAGGCGGCGCCCTTCGCGCTGGTGTTCCTGCTCTTCTTCCTCGTTCCGCTGGCGCTGGTCGCGATGGTGAGCCTGTGGAATTTCAACGAGTACGAACTGATCCCGGCGATCTCGCCGCGCAACTACCTGAGCATCTTCGAGGGCTGCTCGCACCTCACCGACAACGGCGATTTCTGCGTCACGCTGTCGACCTACCTCAGCACGCTGAAGTTCTGCCTGCTGGTCTGGGGCATCACGCTGCTGGTGGGCTTCTCGGTGGCCTACTTCCTGGCCTTCCACGTGCGCTCGCCGGGCATGCAGACGCTGCTGTTCGTGCTGTGCACCGTGCCCTTCTGGACCTCCAACGTGATCCGCATGATCTCGTGGGTGCCGCTGCTGGGGCGCAACGGGCTCGTGAACCAGGGGCTCGTGGGGCTGGGCCTGGTCGACACGCCGGTCGAATGGCTGCTGTTCTCGGACTTCTCGGTGGTGCTGGCCTTCGTGCACCTCTACACGATGTTCATGATCGTGCCGATCTTCAACTCGATGATGCGCATCGACCGCTCGCTGCTCGAAGCCGCCAACGACTCCGGCGCGTCGGGCTGGCAGACGCTGTGGAACGTGATCGTGCCGCTGTCGCGCACGGGCATCCTGATCGGCTCGATCTTCGTCATCACGATCGTGATGGGCGACTTCGTCACCATCGGCGTGATGGGCGGCCAGCAGATCGCCTCGATCGGCAAGATCATCCAGGTGCAGACCTCGTACCTGCAGTTCCCGCTGGCGGCGGCCAACGCGATGATTCTCCTGGCGGTGGTGCTCATGATCATCTGGGGCCTGACCCGCCTGGTCGACATCCGGAAGGAGCTCTGACTTGAGCCCACGCATTGGAGAACAGCGCAGGCCCGGCTTCTGGCCCCTCGCCATCGTCTTCGCGCTGTTCGTGGTCTTTCTCTACGGCCCGATGGTCACGATCTTCGTGCTGAGCTTCCAGGGCCCCGAAGGCGGCCTGACCTTTCCGCTGCGCGGCGTCTCGCTGCACTGGTTCCGCAAGCTCGCCGAAGGCCTGGGCACGGTCGACATCGGCGCCGCCTTCGGGCGCTCGCTGGTGCTCGGTGCGGTGGTGATGGCATTCACGGTCGTGCTGTCGGTGCTGGCCGGCCTCGCGTTCCGCAAGCGGCTCAAGGGCGGCAATGCGCTGTTCTTCGTCACCGTGGCGAGCCTGATCATGCCGTCGATCATCGTGTCGCTCGGCATCGGGCTGCAGTTCCGGCTGCTCGATGGCGGCATCAAGAGCGCGCTTGGCGCGATGGGCGCCGAGGGCAAGCTGGAGAAGTACGGTACGGCGCTCGGTCTGCTCACCTCGGCACTCGGCGCCCACCTGACCTGGACGCTGCCCTTCGGGCTCCTGATCATGTTCGCGGTCTTCAACCGCTTCAATCCCGCCTACGAGGAAGCCGCGCGCGACCTCGGCGCGACGCCGTGGCAGAGCTTCCTGCACGTGGTGCTGCCGCTGATCGGGCCGTCGGTGGTCGGCATCGGCATGTTCGGCTTCACGCTGAGCTGGGACGAGATCGCACGCACCTCGCAAGCCATCGGCGATGTCAACACGCTGCCGCTCGAACTGCAGGCGCTGACCTCGACCGTGACCACGCCATCGATCTATGCGCTCGGCACGGTGACCACCGTCGTGTCCTTCGCGGTGATGGCGCTCGCGCTGGGCTCCGCGGCCCTGCTGCGTGGACGCGCGAAGCGCGGACGCTGATGCGGGCTCGCCCATGACTCGTCTACTCGTGATCAACCCGAACACGTCCGCATCGGTGAGCGGCCTGCTGCAGCGGCATCTGCAGGCGCAGCTCGGCAGCCACGCGAGCGTGCGCACGGTCACCGCCCGCTTCGGCGCCCCCTACATCGCCAGCGAGGCCACCTACGCGGTGGCGCAGCACGCCGTGCTCGACGCCTGGGCCGCGGCACATGCGCAGGGCGAGCGGCCCGATGCCATCCTGATCGGCTGCTTCGGCGACCCGGGGCTGTTCGCATTGCGCGACGGCGCCGGCCCGCCCATAGGCGGCCTGGCCGAAGCCGCCTTCGCTGCGGCGGCACGGCACGGCCGATTCGCCATCGTGACCGGCGGCGAACGCTGGCGGCCGATGCTCGAGCGGCTGGCGTCCTCGCTCGGCTTCTCGGCTTCGCTGGCCGGTATCCACACGGTGGCGCCCACCGGCGCCCAACTCGCCGAGGACCCCGTGGGCGCCCGTGCGCTGCTGGCCGAGGCCTGCCGCGAGGCCGCGCTGCGCTTCCAGGCGCAGGCCGTGATCCTCGGTGGCGCCGCCCTGGCCGGGATCGCCGCCGACATCGCGGGTTCGGTACCGGTGCCGCTGATCGACAGCGTGAGCGCGGGCGGCGCGTGGGCGCTGGAGGCCCTCCGGAGCGGCGCGGCGTCCGCCGCAGCTACGGGCGGCTTCGGCGTGGCCTGGCAGAGCGTGTCCTGGGAGCTCGAGGCGCTGGGTTGACTTGCCCCGACGGCGCCGGCCCGGGTTCGCTACAGCCCCACCGGTGGCGCGGTCGCCCCAACCGTGCCACCATGCCGCCATGAGCCACCCTTCCCACGCCCGTCCCACCCACGCGGTCGAGCCGGCGTCGCTCGCGCGGCCGCGCGGCATCGACCAGATCGTCGCCGGCGTCTCGACCAGCGACGGCGATGGCGTCAAGCTCACGCGGGTGCTGCACGAGCCCCTGCAGCAGCGGCTCGATCCCTACCTGATGCTCGATGCCTTCGGCAGCGACAACCCGGGCGACTACATCGGCGGCTTCCCGAGCCACCCGCACCGCGGCTTCGAAACCGTGACCTACATGATCTCCGGGCGCATGCGTCACCGCGACAGCGCGGGCCACGAAGGCCTGCTCGCGAACGGGGGCGTGCAATGGATGACGGCCGGCCGCGGACTGGTGCACAGCGAGCTGCCCGAGCAGGAAGAGGGCCTCATGGAAGGCTTCCAGCTCTGGCTCAACCTGCCGGCCAAGGACAAGATGCGCGAACCCTCGTATCGCGATATCCAGAGCCCCGAGATCCCCGAGTTCATCACCCCGTCCGGTACCCGCGTGCGTGTCATCGCGGGCCACAGCCACGGCGTCAAGGGTGCGATGCAGCGCGAACATACCGAGCCGCTCTACCTCGACATCGAACTGCCTCCCGGTGCCGAATTCGCCCAGCCGCTGCCGGACGACCACAACGCGCTGGTCTACGTCTTTCGCGAATCGCTCTACATCGGCAGCAGCGAGATCCCGACCAAGCGCATGGCCATCCTGGCCAACGAGCCCGGCAGCGACGGCGTCGTCCTGCGTGCCCCGGCGTCCAACCACAGTCCGGCGCGCGCCTTGCTGATCGCCGGCAAGCCCTTGAACGAGCCGATCGCCCGGTACGGCCCGTTCGTGATGAACACGCGCGAGCAGGTCTCGCAGGCGATGCACGACTTCCAGAACGGCACGCTGGGCTGAAGCGCGCCGATACGCACGCGCCTTGGACCGCCGCCGCCCCGGCAACGCGGCGCGGCGCCTTCACCTATCTTTACCCGCGCTAACCCCGGGCTCACGGTTGCGATACATGCGGTCGCCACACTTGCCTTCACCTGCTGCCCATCGGCGGCGGGCTTCTTCGAAAGGAAGCACTGTCATGATCCCGTCCCGCAAGAATTTCCTCCTGGCCGGCTTGCTGGCCTCCGCCGCCTTCGCCTCCTCGGGCGCCTTCGCCCAGGCAGCGGTGACGCCGCCGCCGGCCGCCGAGGCGCAGACCGGCGCGCAAGCCCCGGCCAAGCCGCAGCGCGACCGCGCCGACCACGCCCAACGCCTGGAGCGCATGCAGGCGCAGCACGCCAAGCACCTCGCGGCGCTGAAGGAAAAGCTGAAGCTCACGCCGGCGCAGGAAAGCGCCTGGAGCAGCTTCACGGCGGCTCAACAGAGGCCGGCCCGTCCCGTCGGTCAAGCCGATGCCGAACGCGCCGAATTCGCCAAGCTGACGACACCGCAGCGCCTCGACCGGATGCAGGCGCGCCAGGCCGAGCGCAGCGCGATGTTCGCCAAGCGGGCCGATGCGACGCGCAGCTTCTACGCGACGCTGACGCCGGAACAGCAGAAGACCTTCGATGCCGAGTCGATGCCTCGGTTCGGTGCGCGCGAAGGTCACGGCGGCCCTGGCGGGCATCACCATCATTCCGCTGCGCCCGTGAAAAGCTGATACAGGCTCATGGAAAAGCCCCCGACGCTCGCGCGCCGGGGGCTTTTTCCTTTGAGGGCGGATCCGACGCGACCATTGAGGCGATCCAATGCTCATGCACAGGCCGGCGAAGAAGGTGGTGCGTTCCTACAGCCGCGGCACGGCCTCGGGCTTACAACGATGTCTGTGAAGCCTTCTTCCCATTCGGCCGTCGTCGCCGCAGCGTCGACCTCGCTCAAGGTCATGACAGTGAATACCCACAAGGGCTTCACGGCGCTGAACCGCAGGTTCATCCTGCCGGAACTGCGCGACGCCGTACGCACGGTGGGCGCCGATGTGGTGTTCCTGCAGGAAGTGCTGGGCACCCACTCGCGCCATTCGCGCAAGATCGACAACTGGCCCGAGGCGCCGCACTACGAGTTCCTGGCCGACACCATGTGGCCGCAGTTCGCCTATGGCCGCAATGCGGTGTATCCGCGCGGCCACCACGGCAACGCGCTGCTGTCGAAGTTCCCGATCATCCACCACCGCAACCATGACATCTCCATCGTCGGCCCGGAGAAGCGCGGCTTGCTGCATTGCGTGCTGCGGCTGCCGGCACGGCCGATCGACGTCCACGTGATCTGCGCCCACCTCGGGCTGGCCGAAACGCACCGCCTGCAGCAGCTCGAGCTGCTGTGCCATATCGTGCGCGACGAAGTGCCGGCGGATGCGCCGCTGATCGTGGCTGGCGACTTCAACGACTGGCGCGGCCGCGCGCACGAGATCCTCGCGCAGGGCGCATCGCTGCGCGAAGTGTTCGTGCAAGCCAACGGCAGCGCCGCGAAGACCTTTCCCTCGCGCTTTCCGATGCTGCCGCTGGACCGGATCTACGTGCGCAACGCCGGTGCGCATTCGCCGGTCGTGCTGCCGCGCAAGCCCTGGTCGCACCTGTCGGACCATGCGCCGCTGGTGGCGGAGATCGCACTGTGAGCGGCTACGCCACGGACACCCAGGCCGCCGCCCGGCGCTGGACCGAAGGCAACCGCGTTGCACTGCTGGAGAACGGCGAGCAGTTCTTTCCGCGCGTGTTCGAAGCCATCCGCGAGGCCCGGCGCGAGGTCATCGTCGAGACCTTCATCCTGTTCGAGGACAAGGTCGGCGAACAACTGCACGCCGCCCTGCGCGCGGCGGCTGCGCGCGGCGTGAAAGTCGACCTGATGATCGACGGCTTCGGTTCGCCCTCGCTGTCGCCCGGTTTCATCGGCGGGCTGACCTCCGCGGGCGTCCAGGTGCGGGTGTTCGATCCGGGCCGGCCCTTCTTCGGCCAGCGGCTCAACGTCCTGCGGCGCATGCACCGCAAGATCGTGGTCATCGACAGCGCGCTCGCCTTCGTCGGCGGCATCAACTATTCGGCCGACCACCTGCTCGACTTCGGCCCCAAGGCCAAGCAGGACTACGCGGTCGAGCTCGCCGGACCGATCGTCTCGGAGATCCACCGCTTCGTGCTGCAGGCGATCGCTATCGGCGGCAAGGGCCCGGGCTGGTACCGGCGCCGGCTCAAGGCCACCGCGCAGGACAACATCGCGCCGGCGGGAGAGGCCGCGGTGCAGTTCGTGACCCGCGACAACCGCCGCCACACCAACGACATCGAGCGCCACTACCTCGCCGCCATCCGCAGTGCGCGGCGTCGCATCGTGATCGCCAATGCCTACTTCTTTCCCGGCTACCGGATGATCAAGGAAATGCGCCGCGCCGCGCGGCGCGGGGTCGACGTCCGGCTGATCCTGCAGGGCGAACCCGACATGCCGATCGTGAAGGTGGCGGCCAGCCTGCTCTACCACCACCTGCTGCACGCCGGGGTGCGCATCTACGAGTACTGCGAGCGCCCGCTGCACGGCAAGGTGGCGCTGGCGGACGACCAGTGGAGCACGGTCGGCTCGAGCAACCTGGACCCGCTGAGCCTGTCGCTGAACCTCGAAGCGAACGTGATCGTGCGCGACAGATCCTTCAACCAGACGCTGTGGGAGCGGCTCGATGCGCTGATGCGGAACAACTGCAAGCGGGTCCAGGCCTCGGACCTGGGCGAATGGAGCGCCTGGCGGCTGGTGCGCAGCTTCTTCGTCTTCCACCTTCTGCGCTGGTATCCCTCCTGGGTCGGCTGGCTGCCGCGCCATGCACCGCAGGTGAAGCCGCTCGACACGCCCGTGCCGCAGGACGCCGGCGCCACCCGGACGGACGCGGCATGATGGCCAGCCGGCCCGCAGCGGTCGATGCCGCGCCGCCGTGGGAGCGGGCAACCGGAGGCTGGCCGCGCCTCAGGCGGATCGCCGCGTGGCTCTTCTTCGCCGCCGTGCTCGCGCTCATCGTGCGCCAGGCCCGCACGATCGACTGGACCGAGGTGCTCGACGCGCTGCGCGACATCCCGCTGCCGGCCCTGCTCGCTGCGGGCGCACTCGCGGCCTGCAGCCACCTGCTCTACAGCACCTTCGACCTCCTCGGCCGACGCATGACCGGCCACCGGCTCGGCACCCGCGTGGTGATGCGCGTCACCTTCATCAGCTACGCCTTCAACCTCAACCTCGGCGCGCTGATCGGCGGCGTCGCATTCAGGTATCGGCTCTACTCGCGCCTCGGCCTGGACAACGTCACGATCACGCGCGTGCTCGGCTTCAGCATGCTGACCAACTGGTTCGGCTACCTGGTGCTCGCCGGCGCCGTGTTCTGCTTCTGGCCGATGACGCTGCCGCCCGAATGGCACATGGACGGCGAAGGGCTGCGCATCCTGGGCGCCGTGCTGCTGGTCGCGGGCATCGCCTACCTAAGCCTGTGTGCCGTGGCGCGCCAGCACACCTGGCGCATCCGCGGCCACGAGCTCGACACGCCGTCGCTGCGCATGGCGCTGCTCCAACTGCTGCTCTCGGCCGCCAACTGGTCGCTGATGGGCGGCGTCGTCTGGTTCCTGCTGCAGCGCCAGCTGCCCTATCCGGAAGTGCTCGCGGTGTTCCTGGTCGCGGCGGTGGCGGGTGTCATCGCCCATGTGCCGGGCGGGCTGGGCGTGCTGGAGGCCGTCGTCCTGGCGCTGCTTGGGCACCGGCTGCCGCAGGGCACGCTGCTGGGCGCCCTGCTCGCCTACCGGGCGATCTACTACCTCGTGCCCTTGACTCTCGCCGCGCTGGCCGTCGTGGTCACCGAACTGCATGCCAGAAGGCTGCGCCGGACCGGCACAGCCCCTGACGGAGATCAGAAGCGATGAAGGTAGCGCACCCGCACGAAGGTCTCGCCCGGGTTCGGCGACTTGATGCCGGCGTTCGAGAAGTGCTGCAGGCGCAGCGACAGCTCGTGTTCGCCCTGGGCGCCGAAGCTGCCCCCGATGCTGAACTGTTCGGTGAACTGGAAGGCGGTGCTGAACTCCCGGTCGATGGTGCGGTAGAGGCGGTCCATCACGGTCCCGCCGATGCCGGCCTCGACGAACCAGGGCGAGTCGCCCTCGTTGAAGCGGTAGCGCCAGTTGGCGATCACGCCCAGCTGGGTGTAGTTGCGCTTGTCCCGACCGTCCGGCAGAGGGGCGCGCCACTGGCTCACGAAGAAATCCCAATTGAGCGACATGGCGCCGCCCTGGACCGGCGGCCAGAGCGTCCACGGCACGACCGCCCCGAGCGTCAGCGAGTCGGTCTGCGCATTGCTATGGAAAAGCGCCTGCCCGAGATCGATGTAGATGCCCGGCGCGCTGTCCTGCGGAGCCGCTGCGGCAGCGAGGGAAAGCGACAGGCATCCAGCACACGGCAGCAGCCTGAGGCAGCGCGGAATGGTGATCATTTGTTTAAGCCTGCGTTCCAAAAGTGAATGTAACAAGCATCGCAAAGCTTGTGTGAGGCATGAATCGACATTTCGCTCCCGAAGGGTAGGACGGGAACCCCAAATCAATGCTGCAGTGCAGCAAAAGAGGGCCTGGAGGTCTATAGTCGGATCAGAGCCCCACGAACACCGTCCAAAGACCTCCATGACCCCCAGCTTCTCTTCGCCGCGCTTCTTCAACCCGCTCATGCTGTGGGTCGACGTGGCCTTGAAGACCCACGAGATGCTGCTGTCGTCCGGTTCGGTGATCCAGATGCGCACCGAGCGCATGGCCAAGGCCGGGCTGCTGCCCAACGAAGTCGACCTTGCCGAGTTCCAGCTCATGAGCCACGAAAAGCTGGCGGCAGCCGGCGAATCGGGCGCTGCCATGGCGAACCAGCTGCACACCACCCAGTTCGCGCTCGTGAATCGCGCCGTGAAGCATTGGCTGAGCGGCGGCGCGGCCTTGTTCTCCTTGCTCACCAGCACCACCGCGGCCCAGGCAGTAGGCCATGCCGAAGCCTTCGGCAGCGCCGCCACCCGGTCGGCCGAGGCGGTGAGCCAGCTGTCCAGCGCGAGCGCGCGCATTGCGCAGCGCGGCCTCAAGCCGATCCACGCCAAGGCGACCTCCAATGCGCGCCGGCTCTCCGCCGGGCAGGCCTGAACCGCCGCCGCCGCGCCGAGAATAATTTCGGCCGCGCCAAGCTTCGCGCAACGCGAGGCTTGCTAGCCTTGGCGCATGCGGATCTCCGAACTCGCCCAACGCGCCGGCGTCACGGTGCATGCGCTTCGCCACTATGAGCGGCTGGGCCTGCTGCTGCCGGCACGCACGGCGTCGGGCTACCGCGACTATCCGGAATCGATGCGCCGTGAAGTCGTGTTCATTGCCATGTCGCGCCGCATCGGCTTCTCGCTGCAAGCCATCGGCGAACTGCTGCCGGCCTATCGCGCCGGCCGCCTGAGCATCGCCACCATGACCGAGGCGCTGCAGCACCGCGCCGCCGCACTGGAGCGTCAGATCACCGAACTGCAGGCGCAGCGCATCCAGGTTCTCGAACACGCGTCCTGGCTGCGCGAGCAGGACCGGCGGCAACGCGCGCGGACCCGGACCCCCTCCCCCTGGCCGAAAGCGGCCGCTCGAAAGGACAGGAAATGACCACATCCCACCTCCAGCAGCTCGAGCGCGCCGTGCTCGCGATGCCGATGGCGCGCACGCTGGGCCTGCGCTTCGTCCGGCTGGCCCGCGGCGAGGTCGAACTCGAGATCCCGATCGCCGAAGCCTTCACCTTCCGCCCCGGCCAGCTCCAGGCCACGCCGGTCTTCGCAGTGGCCGATTTCGCCGCGGTCGGAGCCGCCGGCAGCGTGCTGCCCGAGGGCTGGATCAACGCGACCGTCGACGCCACGCTGAAACTGGTGGCGCCCGCCGTCGGCGCGGCGTTGCGCGCCCGGGGCCGCGTGGTCAGCGCCGGCAAGCTGCTCACCGTCTGCGCGGCCGACGTGTTCGCGGTCGACGCCGACGGCAACGAAACGCTCTGCGCCACGCTGCTCGGCAGCGCGCGCAACATCAAGCCCGCCTGAGGCAGAGCGGCCGACGCCAGGCCGCCCCGGGGCTCAAGCCTGCACCAGCCGCAGCAAGGTGATCTCCGACGGGGCGCCGAAGCGTTTGGGCGGGCCCCAGTAGCCGGTGCCGCGACTGGTGTAGACCCACATCTCGTGCAGCTTGTGCAAACCGGCCGTGAAGGGCTGCTGCAGCGGCACGAACAGGTTCCACGGAAAGAACTGGCCGCCATGCGTGTGACCGGAGAGCTGCAGGTGGTAGCCGGCGCCGGCGGCCTCCGGCGCGCTGCGCGGCTGGTGTGCCAGCAACACCCGCGTGTGCACCAGCGGCGGCGCGTCGAACAGGGCGAGATAGGGGTCGCTCGCATGCGCCGCATCGAAATGGCCCGCCGTGTAGTCGGTCACGCCGGCCACCAGCAGCGCGCTTTCGAGCACTTCCTCGTCGGTCTGCGCGCCTTTCACGTTGCGCGTCTGCAGCACCACGTGCTCGTTGAGCAGCACGCGCAGGCCGAGCCGCCGCAGTTCATCGATCCAGGCATGCGCACCCGCGTAGTACTCGTGGTTGCCGGTCACCACGAAGGTGCCGTGCCGCGTCTTGAGATGCTGCAGCGGGGCGATATGGTCGCGCAGCTCGGCCACCGTGCCGTCGACCAGGTCGCCGGTGATCGCGACCATGTCGGCGCCCAGCGCGTTGACCGCATTCACGATGCGCTGGATGTAGCCGCGCTTGATCGTCGGCCCCACGTGAATATCGCTGAGCTGCGCGATGGTGAAACCGCTCAGCGCCGAAGGCAGGTCGCGGATCGGCACGTCGACCCGTACCACGCCCGCCGTGCGCCGCGCATTCAGCAAGCCGACCAGGGAAGTCGCAGTCGCCGCCAGCGGCACGGCCGCGGCGCTCCAGACGCCCCAGCGCGACCAGTCGACCGTCGCACCCGACGCCGCCGCGCCGAGCCAGCCGAGCAGCAGGCCCGCATCGCGCAACAGCGTGAGCACGATCATCGACGAGAACCAGCCCATGCTGATGAGCCCGATCCATTTCCAGGCGTCGGCGAACTGCCGTCTTTCGGAACGCATGCCGACGAACGGCAGCGGCATGGTGGAGGCCGACACGAGCAGCGCCGCCAGCAGCGCCGGCTGCGCCAGCGGCAGGCCCGCCAGCGCCGGCAGCAGCCGCAGGCCGATGTAGACGTGCAGCAGCGTGGTGAGAAGGATGAGGGGGCGAAGCGGCATCGGGGCCCAGGAAGACGGGCGGCGCCCGGCCCCTCCATGTGGGAGCGAACGCTGCGCATTCAAGGCCCCTTTTTTCGAGGGAGCCGGCCGCAGGACCGGCTTGTCTCCGGCCTATCTGACGGAGGCTTGCTGTTCGGGGCGCGGGAAGCCCAGCGCGGCGGCGAAATCGACATTCGAGGGCCAGACGAACACCGCCTTCGAGCTCAGGCCGTTGAACACGGTCAGTGGCTGCTGCAGCGTGATCCCGGCCAGCGTGGCCTCGACCTCGTAGGCGCCGGGGTCGAGCCGTGCCAGCATGATCGGCGCGCCGGTGGCCGTCTCCATCACCAGCCGGCCCGAATAGCGCTCGCGAACCACGACCTTCACGTCGCTCGGAAACTGGCCCGGCTTGCCGCGGCTGACCGCGAACTCCAGGGTGGCGGCCCAGCGCGGCGCCACCGTCTCCATGAAGGACGCCTCGGCGCTGCTCTTGCCGCCGCACATGTACTCGATGCCCTGGGCGATCCGGATCGGCGGATTGGTCAACGCCTGCGCCGAACTGAACACGCCGAGGATCGCCAGGGCCGCTGCGGGCCGCCAAAAACGGGTCGGGGTCATTGCTCTGCTGTCCTTGCTCAAAAATGGCGATTGCTCGCCGGCAATTCTGCTTAGCAAGAGTCGGGCTAGGAATAGCGTTTACACGCAGTGGCGCCGCCGAGACGCCCCAAGGACGAAAAACGCATGACGACCGACGGTTTTCATTGTTGGCGATCCGGAAATTGAGATGTTCCGCGGGGCCGCTTCGAGGCCTGCGATCCACGGCCAGACTCGATGGCCCCGCAACACAGCTTCGGAACCCGCCTCCGGTTCCAGACGCCCTCATGAACGCACCCTGCTCCCCCTGCGCCGATGCGCTGGCCCCCGCCGCCGCCGATTCGTCCCGCTCCGCCTGGCTCGCGGTCGGCTCGATCGCCGTCGGCACCTTCGCGATGGTCACGACCGAATTCCTGCCGATCGGCCTGCTGACCGACATCGGCGCCGGCCTGCAGGTCAGCGACGGCACGGCCGGCCTGATGGTCACGATGCCGGGCGTGCTGGCCGCCTTCGCCGGGCCGGCGCTGATCGTCGCCTCCGGCCGCCTCGATCGCCGCACCGTCCTGGTGGCGCTCACGGCACTGCTGGTCGCCTCGAACCTGCTGGCCGCCTTCGCGCCCAACTTCGCGACCATGCTGGTGGCCCGGCTGATGCTGGGCCTGTGCGTCGGCGGCTTCTGGACCTTCGCGCCGAGCGCCGCCACGCAGTTGGTGGCGCCGGGCTCCCAGGCACGCGCCATGTCGCTGGTGCTCGCCGGCGTTTCGGTGGCCACCGTGCTCGGCGTGCCGGCCGGGGCGCTGGTCGGCACGCTGGCCGGCTGGCGCGCGGCCTTCGGTGTCACGGGCGGTCTGGCCGCGATCGTGCTGGCGGTGCAGATCTGGCTGCTGCCTGCCATGCCGCCGTCGCGCGCCATCCGGCCGCGCGACCTGCTCACGCCGCTGACCCGGCGCATGGCGCAGGTCGGATTGCTGGCCGTGCTGTTCCTGGTCGCCGGCCATTTCGCCGCCTACACCTACCTCAAGCCCCTGTTGCAGCAGGTCTTCGGACTGGGCTCCGGCCCGGTCACGGCCTTGCTGCTGGCCTATGGCGCGGTCGGCTTCGTCGGCACCTTCATCGGCGGCAGCCTGGTCGCGCGCAGCGTGCGTGCCGCAGCGCTGCTGGCGGCCGTGCTGCTGGCCACCGCGCTGCTGCTGTCGACGGTGGCGGGCAGCGGCTTCGTGGCCGGCGCGGCGGTGGTCATCACCTGGGGCATCGCCTTCGGCATGATCCCGGTCGCGCTGACCGGCTGGATGATGGAAGCCGTGCCCGATGCACCCGAAGCCGGCCAGGCCCTGCTGGTGAGCGGCTTCCAGGTCGCGATCGCCTCGGGCGCCCTGCTCGGCGGCCTCGTGGTCGACGGCTGGGGCATCTCGACCGCGATGCTGCTGAGCGGGGCGCTGGTGCTGGTGGCTGCCGTGATCGTGGGCGGGCTGGGGCGGGCGCCGAAGCGCGCGGGGCTGGGCACCGTGGGCGAAGGCAGCTGAACGAACGGCCGAGCGCAGAGAGCCCCGCGGTACCGGATCACCGTCTGCGCGCCAAACGCTCGGCGAATTCAGGGCCGGTGTTCCAGTGCTAACGGCGGAACAGGCGCTGGCCCTTCTCCCCGTCTTCGATGTCCCACCCCAGGTCTCTCAGCCTGACACGCACCGCATCCGCCTGTTCCCAGTCCTTTTCGGCCCGCGCCCTCCGGCGCTCTGCCGCCAGGGACGCGATGTGCGTCGGGATGACGGGCTCCTCCACCTGCCACCCGGCCAGGCGCAAGCCAAGCACCGCGTCGAACGCATCGACCGTGGCGCGCCGCGTCGCCATGGGCAACTCACTCTTGACCAATTCCCACAGCACCGCAAGCGCGCGAGGCAGATTGAGGTCCTGGTCGACCTCGGCGTGGAAGCGCGCCGAGAAATCCGCGTCGACCGCCCCGCCTTCGGGCCAGCCCGCGTACGCCCGTCGCAAACGATCCAATGCCGCCCCCGATGCAGTCAGCGCCTCTTCGGTGAATCGCAACTCGCTCCGATAGTGCGCCGTCAGGCATAAATAGCGGTAGGCGAGCGGGTCCGCCCCGCGGTCGATCAAGGTCTGCAACCGGAGAAACGCTCCGCTCGACTTCGACATCTTCGCGCCGTCGTCCAGCAGAAAGTGCCCATGCATCCAGAAGTTCGCCATGCGCGTGCCGTGGTTTGCCTGACACTGCGCAATCTCGTTGCTGTGATGAACCGAAATGTGGTCTTCACCACCGCAATGAATGTCGAACCATGGCCCCAGGTACTTGCTCGCCATGGCCGAGCACTCGATGTGCCAGCCCGGGAAACCGCGGCCCCAGGGACTGTCCCATTCCATTTGCCGCATCGCTCCTGCGGGACTGAATTTCCAGAGCGCGAAATCGGTCGCATTGCGCTTTTCTCCCATCGCGATCCTGGTGCCGGCCCTCATGCCCGCACGGTCCAGGCGGGCCAGGTGGCCGTAGTCGTCCTGCTTGCTGGTGTCGAAGTACACGCCGTCTGCGGTCTGGTACGTGTAGCCCTTGTCCTGCAGTGCTGCGATGAACGCCAGTTGCTCGGGAATATGGTCGGTCGCACGCGGCCAGTGCGTTGGCTCCAGGAGATTCAGCGCCTTCCAGTCGCTCCGGAACGCCGCGGTGAATCTTTCAGCGATCGCCCATGCAGACTCGCCCGTGCGTCGACTTCCCTTTTCCATCTTGTCTTCGCCGGCATCGGCGTCCGACACCAGATGGCCCACGTCGGTGATGTTGACCACGTGCCGCACCCGATAGCCGTTCGCGACCAGCACCCGGCGCAGCAGGTCTTCGAACACATAGGTGCGCAGGTTGCCGATATGCGCATGGTCGTACACCGTCGGCCCGCAGCAATAGAGATCCACCTGGCCGGGACGAATGGAAATGAATGGCCGCACAGAGCGCGACCAGGTGTCGTACAGAGCGAGTGACATTCGAAGTCCTCTGTGAGGGGAAGGGATTCGTCACAAACAAAAAGGCCACCGGTCTCGCAACGGGTGGCCTTTGGGGACGCGGACGTGAAATGACGCGCTACACGCAAGCCCCATCGGCAGGCCGTGACAGCATGCGCAAAAGAATGCGCAAGGGGGGAAATCGTGGGCGGCCATGGACGGCATCATAGCGAGCAACGTCAAACGTCGATGTTCGCGGCCCTGAGCGCGTTCTGCTCGATGAACTCGCGCCGCGGCTCGACCTCGTCGCCCATCAGCATCGTGAACACGCGGTCGGCCTCGATCGCGTCGTCGATCTGCACGCGCAGCAGCCGGCGCACCGCCGGGTCCATCGTCGTTTCCCACAGCTGCTCGGGGTTCATCTCGCCCAGCCCCTTGTAGCGCTGGCGCGAGGTCGCGTTCTCGGCCTGGCCGATCAGCCAGCGCATCGCTTCGCGGAAGTCGTTGACCTTTTCTTCCTTGGCGCGCTCGCCTTCGCCGCGCTTGACCACGGCGCCCTCGCCCAGCAGGTCGCGGAAGGTCTTGGCGGCCTCAGCCAGTGCCGCGTAGTCGGCGCCATGGACGAAGTCCTGGGTGAGCACGCTGCTCTTGATGTTGCCGTGATGACGGCGGCTGATGCGCAACAGCGGCTTGTCGGTGCGGGTGTCGAACTCGCTCGACACATCGGCCGGCGCGCCGGTGGTGTTGAGCTCGCGCAGCTTGTTCTGCAGCGCCACGGCCGAGGCCTCGGCGCTGGCGGTGGTGTCGAGGTCGAGCGAAACGCCGTCGGCGATGGCGCGCAGCGCCGCCGCATCGAGGAACACGCCGAGCCGAGCGATCACGGCCTCGGCCAGCTGGTGCTTGCGCGCCAGTTCGGCCAGCGTGTCGCCGCTGAGGGTCGTCGGGCTCGCGCCGCCGGTGGCGACACTGGCGTCCTTCAGCGCCACCTTGAGCAGGAAGGCGTCGAGCGCCGGCCCGTCCTTGAGGTACTGCTCTTCCTTGCCGACCTTGACCTTGTACAGCGGCGGCTGGGCGATGTAGATGTGGCCGCGCTCGACCAGCTCGGGCATCTGCCGATAGAAGAAGGTCAACAGCAGCGTACGGATGTGGGCGCCGTCGACGTCGGCGTCGGTCATGATGATGATGCGGTGGTAGCGCAGCTTGGCGACGTTGAAGTCGTCGGCGCCGCCGCCCGAGGTCGTCGCGCCGGCCCGGCCGATGCCGGTGCCGAGCGCCGTGATCATGGTCAGGATTTCGTTGCTGGTCAGCAGCTTCTCGTAGCGCGCCTTCTCGACGTTCAGGATCTTGCCGCGCAACGGCAGGATGGCCTGGAACTTCCGGTCGCGGCCCTGCTTGGCGGAACCGCCGGCGGAATCGCCCTCCACCAGGTAGACCTCGCACAGCGCCGGGTCCTTTTCCTGGCAGTCGGCCAGCTTGCCCGGCAGGCCCATGCCGTCGAGCACACCCTTGCGGCGCGTCATCTCGCGCGCCTTGCGTGCGGCTTCGCGCGCACGCGCGGCTTCCACGATCTTGCCGCAGATGATCTTGGCGTCGTTCGGACGCTCCTGCAGGTAGTCGGTCAGCAGCCGGCCGACGATGTCTTCGACCGGCGCGCGCACCTCGCTCGACACCAGCTTGTCCTTGGTCTGGCTCGAGAACTTGGGCTCGGGCACCTTCACGCTCAGCACGCAGCACAGGCCTTCGCGCATGTCGTCGCCGGTGACCTCGACCTTGGCCTTCTTGGCCAGTTCGTTTTCCTCGATGTACTTGTTGATGACCCGGGTCATCGCGGCGCGCAGGCCGGTCAGGTGGGTGCCGCCGTCACGCTGCGGGATGTTGTTGGTGAAGCACAGCACCTGCTCGTTGTAGCCGCTGTTCCACTGCATCGCGACCTCGACGCCGATGTGCGTGCCCGGGATGCCGCCGTAGGTCTCGGCGGGCTTCTCGCCCGCGGCGTAGAACACGTTCGGGTGCAGGACGGTCTTGCCCTTGTTGATGAACTCGACGAAGCCCTTGACGCCGCCGGCGCCCGAGAAGTCGTCCGACTTGCCGGTGCGCTCGTCGAGCAGTCGGATCCGCACGCCGTTGTTCAGGAAGCTCAGTTCGCGCAGCCGCTTGCTGAGGATCTCGTAGTGGAAATCAGCGTTTTCCTTGAAGATCTCCGAGTCGGGCAGGAAGTGCACCTCGGTGCCGCGCTTCTCGGTCTCGCCCGTGATCTTCATCGGCGACACCTCGACGCCGCTGACGGTTTCGATGATGCGGTTCTGCACGAATCCCTGGCTGAACTCCAGCGTATGGACCTTCCCTTCGCGCCGCACCGTCAGCCGCAGCATCTTGCTCAGCGCGTTGACGCAACTCACGCCCACGCCGTGCAGGCCGCCCGAAACCTTGTAGCTGTTCTGGTTGAACTTGCCGCCCGCGTGCAGTTCGGTCAGCGCGATCTCGGCCGCCGAGCGCTTGGGCTCGTGCTTGTCGTCCATCTTGACGCCGGTCGGGATGCCGCGGCCGTTGTCGGTGACCGAGACCGAGTTGTCGGTGTGGATGGTCACGACGATGTCGTCGCAATACCCCGCCAGCGCCTCGTCGATCGAGTTGTCGACCACCTCGAACACCAGGTGGTGCAGCCCGGTGCCGTCCGACGTATCGCCGATGTACATGCCCGGGCGCTTGCGCACCGCCTCCAGCCCCTCGAGGATCGTGATGGAGCCTTCGCCATAGGAGGTGTCGCCGGCCGGTGTCACCTCGATAGGAATCGCGTTGTCGATTTCAGGGGTGTAAACCGGCTCGGTGTGCGGCACGTCCGGCTTGTTTTCTTCGCTCATCAGACTCTTTCTCTCTCGGCACCGGGCTGGGCGCCTTCTGTTCGGGAGATACCGCGGAACCGGCTCCGCCGGGCCGCTGGTATCGCCCCCTGCAAGGGGGTGGGCGGCTACACGAAGTGAGCCAACCTGGGGGTGTGCTAAATCCTCATCGGCATGACGACGTACTTGAACGACGCGTTCTCGGGAATCGTCATCAGCACCGAGCTGTTGGAGTCGGCCAGGTCCAGCTTGACCATGTCCTGGCTCATGTTGGCCAGCGCGTCGATCAGGTAGGTCACGTTGAAGCCGATCTCGATCGCGTCGCCGCCGTAGTCGATGTCGAGTTCGTCCTGCGCCTCTTCCTGCTCGGCGTTGTTCGAGGCGATGCGCAGGGTGCCGGGCTCGATGTTGAGCCTCACGCCCTTGAACTTCTCGCTGGTCAGGATCGCGGTGCGCTGCAGGCTGGCCAGCAGCGGCGCGCGGCCCAGCGTCACCGTGTTCTTGTGGGTCTTCGGGATCACGCGGTTGTAGTCGGGGAACTTGCCCTCGACCAGCTTGGTGACGAATTCCATGCCGCCGAAGCTGAACTTGGCCTGGTTGTTGGCGAACTGCATCTCGATCGCGCCTTCGGCGTCGGACAGCAGGCGCTGCATCTCGAGCACGGTCTTGCGCGGCAGGATCACCTCCTGGCGCGGCACTTCGACGTCGAGCATGGCCGAGGCGAAGGCCAGCCGGTGACCATCGGTCGCCACCAGGCTCAGCTGCTTGCCCTCGGCGACGAACAGGATGCCGTTGAGGTAGTAGCGGATGTCGTGCACCGCCATCGCGAACGACACCTGGCCGAGCAGGTCCTTGAGCGTCTTTTGCGGCACGCTGAAGACCGGGCCGAAGTTGGCCGCTTCCTGGACCAGCGGAAAGTCCTCGGCCGGCAGCGACTGTAGCGTGAAGCGGCTCTTGCCGCCCTTGAGCACCAGCTTGCTGGCGCTGGATTCGAGGCTCACGGTCTGGTCGGCCGGCATCGTGCGCAGGATGTCGATCAGCTTGCGGGCGCCGATGGTGGTCGTGAAGTTGCCTTCGTCGCCGCCGAGCTCGGCCTGGGTCCGGATCTGGATCTCGAGGTCGCTGGTGGTCAGCTGGATCTGGCCGCCGGTCTTGCGGATCAGCACGTTGGCCAGGATGGGCAGCGTGTGGCGCCGCTCCACGATCCCCGCCACCGATTGCAGCGCGGCGAGGACTTTGTCTTGTGTTGCCTTCAAAACGATCATTGTCTTACCTCTTCCTTATTTCTTTAATTCAAATTAGTAGTAGTAGATAAGGGACGCACTGGGCTGTGGACAGGGCCATTTTCCGCTTTCGTGACAAGGACTTGCGGCAGCCGGCCGGCTGTGCGCAGCCGTGCTTTCGTGCTGTCGCGCCAAGGCGCACAACTTCGGGGCGCGCGCCCGGCCTGTGGACAAGTGCCTTCTTGCACCGAAACTGTCCCCAGAGTTGTCCTTTGACAGGACGCGCCGCTTCTGTGCAGGACCACGCTCACCGAATCATCCTTTGAGAGTTTGTTCCAGCACGTGCAATTGCTGGTTGAGCTCGGTGAGCTGCTGCCGCTCGCCCGAGATCTTGCGCACCGCGTGCAGCACCGTCGTGTGATCGCGGCCACCGAACAGCTCGCCGATCTCGGGCAGGCTCTTCTGGGTCAGCTCCTTGGCCAGGTACATCGCGATCTGGCGCGGTCGGGCGATCGAGGCCGGCCGCTTCTTCGAGTACATGTCGGCGACCTTGATCTTGTAGTAGTCGGCCACCGTCTTCTGGATGTTCTCGACCGAGATCTGCCGGTTCTGGATCGACAGCAGGTCGCGCAGCGCCTCGCGCGCCAGCGCGATGGAGATCTCTTTCTGGTTGAAGCGCGAGTACGCCAGGATCTTGCGCAGCGCGCCTTCGAGCTCGCGCACGTTGGAGCGCACGTTCTTGGCGACGAAGAAGGCCACCTCTTCGGGCATCTCGGCGCTCTCGGCCCGCGCCTTGTTGATCAGGATCGCGACGCGCATCTCGAGCTCGGGCGGCTCGATCGCGACCGTCAGGCCCGAATCGAAGCGCGAGACCAAGCGCTCGTGAATGTCCGCCAGGCCCTTGGGATAGGTGTCGCTGGTCATCACGATGTGCGACTTCTTGGCCAGCAGGGCTTCGAAGGCGTTGAAGAATTCTTCCTGCGTCCGGTCCTTGTTGGCGAAGAACTGGACGTCGTCGATCAGCAGCAGATCGAGCGAGTGGTAGCGCTCCTTGAACTCGTCGAAAGTCTTGCGCTGATAGGCTTTGACCACATCCGAGACGAATTGCTCCGCATGGATGTAGAGAACTTTGGATTCCGGCCGATCGGCGAGCAAGCGGTTGCCCACCGCGTGCATCAGGTGGGTCTTGCCGAGGCCGACGCCGCCGTAGATGAAAAGCGGGTTGTAGAGGTGGCCCGGCATGCCGGCCACGTGCATGGCCGCGGCGCGCGCCATGCGGTTCGCCGTGCCTTCCACCAGGGTGTCGAAAGTGAGCCCGGAGTTCAGCCGGTTCTTGAACGCGGCAGCGGCCAGGTCCTCGCCCGGCGCGGCCAGGTCACGCGGCACGTCGACTTCGGTAATGACGGCCATTGATGCAGGCCTGGCAACGATTTCCCGAGGAGCGAGCGCTAACTCGATGATCACAGGCTGACCATAGAGCTTCTCCGCCATGGCGGCAATCTTGCCGGCGTACTGGGCCCGGATCCAGTCGAGTTTGAAGCGGTTGGCCACGAAGACCGTGACCCGCGAAAGATCGTCCGCGACCCGTGCGGTCAGCGGCTTGATCCAGGTGTTGAATTGCTGTTCGGACAGCTCCTGTGCGAGCTGGTCGACACAGGCCTGCCAGAGGCTGTCGCCAATGCCGTCACTCGGCATGGGTGCTCTGAAAAGTGGTTTGTCCCTCAGCCATCTCTCGTCTTGGTATTGTGGATAGTCGCACCCGCGATGCGCCTTTGATTCTAACTTGTCAAAACCTTATCCACACCGTTTCAGCGGTCGTCGAAGAGGCCCGGATCGGTGCCAGTGATTGTGGGTCGGCCGAAATTTTGCGATAATCGCGGGTTTCCCTGAAAACCTCTTTGTGTGTTTCGGGGTATGTCCGTGTATCTGGGGGCCTCCGAGGCCTCCCCGGTCACAACTAAGAAACTTAAGAAACTTAAGAATCGCGCCGACGGCCTTCGGGACTCGGAGGCTCAAACGCCGGCCTGGCCGGTGAATCAGGAAAATCATCATGAAACGCACTTATCAAGCTTCCAAAGTCCGCCGCGCCCGTACCCACGGCTTCCTGGTCCGCATGAAGACCCGCGGTGGCCGCGCCGTGATCAACGCACGCCGCGCCAAGGGCCGCAAGCGCCTGGCCGTCTAAGGCGCGCCGGCACCGTTGCCAGTCGACCCGCTGCCGTCTTCACCGTCCGACGGCGTCCCGCGGTTGGCTTCCATGCAGCGGCTCAAGACCCGCGCGCAGTTCCAGGCCGTCCTCGCAGGTGCCACCGTGGCGCGCACAGCCCACTTCGCACTGCACCGCTGCGCGCTCGACGCGCCAGCCGGGGCCGAGCCGCTGTTTGCCACCGAGGACATGTGGCTCGGCGCGATGGTTCCCAAGCGCTGGGCCCGCCGCGCGGTCACCCGCAACGCGATCAAACGCCAGATCTACACCGTGAGCGCTGCCGTCGCTGAATCGCTGCCGCGCGCGGCGCACGTGGTGCGCCTGCGTGCGGCCTTCGATCGCCAAAAATTCGTCAGCGCGACTTCCGACAAGCTCAAGGCCGCCGTCCGTGCCGAACTCCAGCAATTGCTGGAGCGGGCCGCGACGGCGCGCGCATGATGCGGCGCCTCCTGATCGGTCTGGTCAAGGGCTACCGGCTCCTGCTGAGCCCGTGGCTCGGCCAGTCCTGCCGCTTCGAGCCGACCTGCTCCGTCTATGCCATCGGCGCACTCGAGCAGCACGGCGCGGCCAAGGGCAGCTACCTCACGCTGCACCGCATCGCCCGCTGCCAGCCCTGGTGCCAAGGTGGCCACGATCCGGTTCCCCCGAAGGCACAGCGACCGGCGCCCGCGCGCGGGTCGCTGTTCGCCTTTCTCTCTTCCGACGACAAGAAGTCTTCTTCATGAACGATATCCGCCGCACCATCCTGTGGGTGATTTTTGGTTTCTCGCTGGTGCTGCTGTGGGACCAATGGCAGGTCTACAACGGCCACAAGCCGACATTCCTGCCCTCGACCAAGACCGCCGCCCCCGCCGATCCGTCGGCGACGCCCGCCGGCGCGAACGCCAATGGCGTCCCGGCCGCCGCCGCACCAGCGGCAGGCGCGGTGCCGGTTCAGGGCTCGGCGCCCGCCATCGGCGAGAAGGTCACGGTCTCCACCGATGTCTTCAAGGCGACCATCGACGGTGAGGGCGGTACGCTGTCCGAACTGCAACTGCTGCAGTTCCTCGACCAGACCAACCACGGCGGCCTGGTCGAGTGGTTCCGTCGGCTGGTCGGCTTGCCGGTGCCGCAGAACGAGGTCCGGCCCGTGTTGCTGATGGAGAACGGTTCGCCCGCCACCCGCTACGTGGCCCAGACCGGCCTGCTGAACACGGTGGACACCGGCGATCGCTTCCCGAATCACCTGAGCCTCATGACCGCGCGCCCCGGTCCGCGCGAGCTGGCCCCGGGCCAGAACACGCTCGAAGTGGCGTTCGAGTCGCAGCCCGTGGGCGGCCTCAAGTACGTCAAGACCTACGTGTTCCAGCGCGGCGACTACTCGATCCGCGTCAAGCACCAGATCGTCAACGTCAGCGACAAGCCGCGCGATGCGCAGCTCTACCTGCAGTTCACGCGCCACGGCACGGTCGCGGCCGGCACCATGTTCGGCACCAACACCTTCACCGGCCCGGCCATCTACACCGAGCAGAAGAAGTTCCAGAAGATCGACTTCAGCGCCATCACCAAGGGCAAGGTCGAGTTGCCGGCACCCGCCAACGACGGCTGGGTGGCGATGGTGCAGCACTATTTCGTCTCGGCCTGGCTGCTGAACGTGCCGGGCAGCGATGCCATCAAGCGCGAATTCCGCGTCGCCGACCTCGGCAACAACCTGTTCTCGGTCGCCATGGTGCTGCAGGTGCCTCAGCTGGCACCGGGCGCGGCGCAGACCATCGACAGCAACCTGTTCGCCGGCCCCGAGGAAGAGAAGAAGCTCGAGGCGATCGCGCCCGGCCTCGACCTGGTCAAGGACTACGGCATCTTCGCGATCATCTCCAAGCCGCTCTACTGGCTGCTGAACCAGCTGCACGGCATCCTCGGCAACTGGGGCTGGTCGATCGTCGCGCTGGTGGTGCTGCTGAAGGCGGCCTTCTACTGGCTCAACGCCAAGGCCTACGCGAGCATGGCCAAGATGAAGGCCATCAATCCGAAGATCATGGAGATGCGCGAGCGGCTCAAGGACAAGCCGCAGGAGATGCAGCAGGAGATGATGCGCATCTACCGCGAGGAAAAGGTCAACCCGATGGGCGGCTGCTTCCCGATCGTGATCCAGATCCCGGTGTTCATCGCGCTCTACTGGGTGCTGCTGTCGTCGGTCGAAATGCGCCATGCGCCCTGGATCCTGTGGATCCATGATCTTTCGGCACCGGACCCCTGGTTCATCCTGCCGGTGGTGATGACCGCCACCTCGCTGTTCCAGACCTGGCTCAACCCGACGCCGCCGGACCCGATGCAGGCCAAGCTGATGTGGATCATGCCGCTGGCCTTCAGCGTGATGTTCATCTTCTTCCCGGCCGGCCTGGTGCTCTACTGGATCACCAACAACGTGCTGTCGATCGCGCAGCAGTGGTTCATCAACAAGCGCCTCGGCGTGCTGGGCAATCCGTCGAAGACGCCCAAGGCGCCGAAGCTGGCGAAGCCGGGCAAGTAGGCTTCGGCACCCCCAACCCGAGGGCCGCGAAAGCGGCCCTTTTTGCTGGAAGAATCGCCCCCATGCTCTCGCGCACCGCCGATCCCATCGTCGCCATCGCCACCGCCCCAGGCCGCGGCTCGGTCGGGATCGTGCGTGTTTCCGGGCGCGAACTGGCGCCCCTGATCGCCGCGATCTGCGGCCGGGACCTGAAACCGCGCGAAGCGACCTACCTGCCCTTTCGCGACGTCGACGGTTCCGCGATCGACCGCGGCCTGGCCCTGAACTTTCCGGCGCCGCACTCCTTCACCGGGGAGGACGTGTTCGAACTCCAGGCTCACGGCGGCATGGTGGTGCTGCAACTGCTGGTCGCGCGCTGCCTCGCGGCGGCCGCCGAAATCGATGTGGCGACCGGCAAGCCGCGCCTCACCGGATTGCGCGTGGCCGAGCCGGGCGAGTTCAGCCAGCGCGCCTTCCTGAACGGCAAGATCGACCTGGCGCAGGCCGAGGCCATCGCCGACCTGATCGACGCCAGCACCGAGGCTGCCGCACGCAGCGCCAGCCGGTCGCTGTCGGGCGCCTTCTCCGAAGAGATTCACACGCTGCTCGAGGCGCTGGTGCGGCTGCGCATGCTGGTCGAGGCGACGCTCGACTTTCCCGACGAGGAGATCGACTTCCTCCAGGAGGCCGATGCCCAGGGCCAGTTGGCCGCGCTGCAGGTCCAACTGGCCGCGGTGCAGCAGCGTGCCCGCCAGGGCGCCCTGCTGCGCGAAGGCATCAAGGTCGTGATCGCGGGCCAGCCCAATGCCGGCAAGAGTTCGCTGCTCAATGCGCTGGCCGGGGCCGAACTGGCGATCGTCAGCTCGGTGGCAGGCACCACCCGCGACGTCGTGTCGCAGACCATCCAGATCCAGGGCGTGCCGCTGCACGTGATCGATACCGCCGGCCTGCGCGACAGCACCGACGAGGTCGAGCAGATCGGCATCGCCCGTGCCTGGGGCCAGATCGAAGGTGCCGATGCCGTGCTGTTCCTGCACGACCTGACCCGAAGCGCATCCCCCGTGTACGCGCAGGCCGATGCGCAGATCGCGAGCCGGCTGCCCGCCAGCGTGCCGGTGATCGACGTCTGGAGCAAGCTGGACGCTGCGGCGCCGACCGCACTGCCGGCCACGGCCACCGGCGTCAGCCTGTCCGCCCGGACCGGCGCCGGCATCGAAACCCTGCGGCGCCGGCTGCTGGAAGTGGCGGGTTGGCAAGCAGTTCCCGAAGGGATCTACCTCGCGCGGGCCCGCCATGTGCAGGCACTTTCGCGGGTCGAGGAGCACATCGCCCTGGCGTCCGGCCATCTGGCGGCGCAGGCGCAATTCCTGGATCTGCTGGCCGAAGAATTGCGGCTGGCGCAGAACGCGCTGAACGAGATCACCGGCGAATTCGGCGCCGACGATCTGCTGGGCGTGATCTTTTCCCGCTTTTGCATCGGCAAGTAACTCGAAGTGTGAGTTTGTGTGACATCTGTCACCGCGCATTTGAGGTTTCGCGGATACTCCTGACGCACAGCAGGGTAAACATCGATGTCATCCAGCATTCAGGATCTTTGCCGCGCCATCGCGCAGAACACCAGCTATGACGCCTTCGCTCCGGCGCTGAATGCTCACCAATGGGAAACCTTGGGGGGCTATCTGCAAGTCTTCGACCTCGCGGCCGGCCAGGTGCTGATCGATCAGGGCACGATCGACCGCACTGTCTTCTTCATCGAAAGCGGCGCCCT
This sequence comes from Variovorax sp. M-6, assembly GCF_052114385.1. Lineage (NCBI taxonomy): Bacteria > Pseudomonadati > Pseudomonadota > Betaproteobacteria > Burkholderiales > Comamonadaceae > Variovorax > Variovorax sp. M-6. The sequence continues at coordinate 103,803 of NZ_JBFREQ010000017.1, forward strand.
CAGCGTGCACCTGATCGGCGACAAGGGCCAGATGCAGCTCGCGATCCTGAATCCGGGCTCCGTGGTGGGCGAAGGGTCCTTCTTTTCGCGCGCGCCACGATCGGCCAATGTGGTCGCCACGGGCGCGGCCCGGGTCTGGCGGCTCACGGCGATCCGCTTCGCCGAACTGTCGAAACGCCAACCCGATCTCGCCCTCGAAATCACGCTGGGACTCGGCGCGGTCATCGCCAGGCGGATGGTGAACAAACCCAAGCGGGTGGCGGTGACCTGAGCCCGACAGATGACCCAGGCATGCGTGGATTGCCTCACGGACAACCGTGACGGCGCCAAGTTCTGCAAGGGTTGCGGCAAGAGGCTGGTTTCGTTGACGCCGGTGGGCCCCGCGGCCGTCACCGGCGGCGCCGAGCAGTGGCCCGCCACACAGCGCATGCCGATGCGCTCGAAGCTGCCGACGCCGCCAGCGCCAAGCCCCCGCCGACCGGTTCCGGCACCTGCAGCGGCGTCCCGTCGCCGTGTCGAGCCGGCCGAGTCAAGAACAAGAAGCACGCCGCAACGCACCGCCGCTGGGCGCTCGAACCCATGGCGCTCGGCCGTGATCGGCCTGCTGATCGTTGCCGGGCTGGTCGCGATCGCCGCCTGGTTCTTCTCCGAGCCGCCACGCCCCGCGATACCGCCTGCGCCGTCCTTGGCGGCGAATTCGCCGACGCCGCCGGCACCCGTTCTTGTCGAGCCCGCGGCGCTCCTCGCGACGCCGCCACCTGACGAGCCATCGGCCGCGGCCCCGGCTCCCACGCCTACGCCTACGCCTACGCCCAGCGCCCCACCCTCGGTCGTGGCGCCGCCGGCGGCCCCGCTGAAGCCGGCGCCGGCGGCCCCGAAGAGCCGCAAGCCGGCACCGCCACCCGCGCCCGTCGCCGCGCTGCCTGCGCCATCACCCGAAGAATCGCCGCCGCCGCCGGCCGCGCCACCGAGCCCCCGGTCGCAATGCGGCGGCCTGAATTTCTTCGCACGCGCCCAATGCCTGGCCGCGCAGTGCGCCAAGCCGGAACTCAAGTCGAACGCCGAATGCGACGCCGTGCGACGCCAGCAGCAGATCGAGGAAGAACGACGCAATCCGACGCTGCTGAACTGAGAAAACCCGGCCGGACCAGGCGACCTCAGCCCTTCTGCAGCTTGTCGATCGCCATCGCCAGCGCGCCGGGCTTGCCCGACAGCACCAGGGTATCGCCGTCGGCCAGCACTGTGTCGTCGGCGGCCTCGGCGGCCTTGCCGTCGCGCCGCCGCAGGCTCGCGACCCGCACCCCGAGCCCCGCCAGCGCCAATCGCGCCAGCGGCTGGCCGATGGCGCGTGCACCGACCGTCAGCGTGAAGCTGTTGAGCCGCTCGTGGTCGACCTCGTCTGCGGTGTYGTCGTCGGCGCCGTGGAAGTAGCCGCGCAGCAGGTTGTAGCGGGCATCGCGCTGGTCCTGCACCACGCGGATCACGCGCCGCATCGGCACCCCGACCAGCGCCAGCGCATGGCTTGCCAGCATCAGCGAGCCTTCGATGGCCTCCGGCACCACCTCGGTGGCGCCGGCCGCCTGCAGCTTCTCGAGATCGCGATCATCCTGCGTGCGCACGATCACCGGCACCAGCGGCGCGTGGGCGCGGGCATTGGCCAGCACCTTGAGCGCGCCCGGCACGTCCTGGTAGGTCACGACCAGCGCGCTGGCGCGCGCCAGGCCGGCCGCCATCAGCGCCTGCATGCGCGAGGCGTCGCCGAACACCACCGAATCGCCGGCCGCCGCGGCCTGGCGCACGCGGTCCGGGTCCAGGTCCAGCGCCAGGTACGGGATGCCTTCGCGCTCCAGTATCCGCGCCAGATTCTGGCCGCAGCGCCCGTAGCCGCAGATGATCACGTGGCGCGCCGTATTGATGGTCTTGCGCGCGATCGTGGTCATCTGCAGCGACTGCTGCAGCCAGTCGCTGGCGACCAGCCTGCGCACGATGCTGTTGCTGTACATGATGATGAAGGGCGTCGACAGCATCGACAGCACCATCGAGGCCAGCACCGGATTCGCCAGCCAGGCCGGCAGCAGATCCTGGCCCTGGGCCAGCGCCAGCAGCACGAAGCCGAACTCGCCGGCCTGCGCCAGGTAGAGGCCGGTGCGCAGTGACACGCCGGCGGTGGCGCCGAGTCCGCGTGCCAGCGCCGTCACCAGCACCAGCTTGAAGGCCAGCGGCAGCACCAGCAGCGCGGCGACCAGCGCCCATCGCTCGACTACCACGTGCCAGTCGAGCGACATCCCGATCGTGATGAAGAAAAGGCCCAGCAGCACATCGTGAAAGGGCCGGATGTCGGTTTCGACCTGGTGCTTGAATTCCGTCTCCGACACCAGCATGCCGGCCACGAAGGCGCCCAGCGCCAGGCTCAGGCCGGCGAGTTCGGTCAGCCAGGCCAGGCCCAGCGTGACCAGCAGCAGGTTGAGCATGAAGAGCTCCTCGCTGCGCCGGCGCGCCACCAGCGTGAGCCACCAGCGCATCACGCGCGGGCCGCCATACATCAGCACGGCGATCAGGAAGCTGGCCTTCAGCAGTGCCAGGCCGAGCGCCTTCAGCAGGGCTTCCGGCGGTGCGCCCAGCGCAGGGATCAGCACCAGCAGCGGCACTACCGCGAGATCCTGGAACAGCAGCACGCCCATCACGCGCTTGCCGTGCTCGCTGTCGAGTTCGAGGCGTTCGGCCATCAGCTTGACCACGATCGCCGTGCTGCTCATCGTGAGCGCGCCCGAGAACACCAGCGCGGCCTGCCAGTCCAGCCGCCACGCGGCCGGCAGCCAGGAGGAGACCAGCAAGGCGCCGCCCGTGGCGACAGCGATGGTCAGCATCACCTGCAGCAGCCCGAGGCCGAAGACGTGCCGACGCATCGCGCGCAGCTTGGGCAGGCTGAACTCCAGGCCGATCACGAACATCAGGAAAACGACGCCGAACTCACCCAGGTGCCGGATGCCTTCCGAGTTCTGGGCCAGCGCCAGCGCGTGGGGCCCGATCAGGACGCCGGCCGACAGGTAGCCGAGCATCGGCGGCAGCCTGAGCGAACGGCAGATCACCACGCCGATCACCGCAGCGAGCAAGTACATCAGCGTGAGATCGAGCGAGGACATGGCCTGCATGCTAGCAATACGCTTGCCCGCATCCGGCGCGAATTCGTCCTCGCGACGGCCATGGCATGCCCGGCCGATAAAATCCGCCGATGAGCTCCCGCCCCCCCGTGATCCCCGTGACCGACCCCGAAGCGCTGCTGGCGCGCGCCCGGACGACCTTCGACATCGAGGCGGCGGCGGTGCTCGGCCTCAAGGACCGCCTCGGGCCGACCTTTCCTGCGGCGGTGCAGAAGATCCTCGAGGTGCGCGGCCGGGTGGTCGTGATGGGCATGGGCAAGAGCGGCCATGTCGGCCGCAAGATCGCGGCCACGCTCGCCTCGACCGGCACGCCGGCGATGTTCGTGCACCCGGCCGAGGCCAGCCACGGCGACCTCGGCATGATCAAGTCGGTCGACCTGGTACTGGCCATCTCCAACAGCGGCGAGGTGGAGGAGCTCACCACCATCCTGCCGGTGGTCAAGCGCCAGGGCGTGCCCCTGATCGCGATGACCGGCCGGCGCGACTCGACGCTGGCGCGCCATGCCGACATCGTGCTGGACAGCGGCGTCGAAAAGGAAGCCTGCCCGCTCAACCTGGCGCCGACCGCGAGCACCACCGCCCAGATGGCGCTGGGCGATGCGCTCGCGGTGGCGCTGCTCGATGCACGCGGCTTCGGCACCGAGGACTTCGCCCGCTCGCACCCCGGCGGCGCCCTGGGCCGCAAGCTCCTGACCCACGTCAGCGATGTCATGCGCTCGGGCGACGAGGTGCCGCGCGTCGGCCCCGACGCCAGCCTCAGCGAAATCATGCGGGAAATGAGTTCCAAGGGGCTCGGTGCGACCGCGGTGGTCGGATCCGACGGTCGCGCGATCGGCATCTTCACGGACGGCGACCTGCGCCGCAAGGTCGAGACCGGCGCCGACCTGCGGGCCCTCACGGCGGCCGACGTGATGCACGCCGGCCCGCGCACGCTGCGCGCCGACGCGCTGGCCGCCGAAGCGGCCGATCTGATGGAACAGCATCGCATCACGAGCGTGCTGGTGGTCGACGCCGCCGGGGTGCTCGTCGGCGCGCTCAGCATCAACGACCTGATGCGCGCGAAGGTCATCTGATGGGCATCGACTTCAAGCCCGAAACCCTGCTCGCCGCCCAGGACATCCGCATCGCCTTCTTCGACATCGACGGCGTGCTGACCGATGGCGGCGTCTACTTCACCGAGCATGGCGAAACGCTGAAGCGCTTCAGCATCCTGGACGGCTACGGCCTCAAGCTGCTGCGCACGGCCGGCATCACTCCGGCCGTGATCACCGGCCGCGACTCGAAGCCGCTTCGCGTGCGCCTGCAGGCGCTGGGCATCGATCATGTCCGCTACGGCACCGAGGACAAGCTGCCGGCCGCCGAGGCCATGCTGACGCAACTCGGCCTCGACTGGTCCCAGGCCGCCGCGATCGGCGACGACTGGCCTGATCTGCCGGTGCTCGCGCGCGTCGCCTTCGCGGCCGCGCCGGCCAACGCCCATGCCGAGGTCCGCGCCATCGCGCGCCACGTGACCGCGGCGCGCGGCGGCGAAGGCGCGGCGCGCGAATTCTGCGACCTGCTCCTGACCGCCGGCGGGCACTACCGACGTCTGCTGGACCAGGCGCGGGGCTTCACCGAATGAAGTCGACCTGGCGCCTGCTGCGCGACGCCTTCGATCGCCTGACGATCTACCTGCCGATCATCCTCGCCGCGGTGCTCGCGCTGGGCACCTACTGGCTGGTGCGCAATGCGCCGGAGTTCCTCGCGCCCTTGCCCAAGGAGGCGCCGACGCACGAACCCGACTACTTCATGCGCGGCTTCTCGGTGAAGAACTTCCTCCCCAACGGCGACCTGCGCAGCGAGATGTTCGGCAAGGAGGGGCGGCACTACCCGGACACCGACACCCTCGAAGTCGACCAGGTGCGCTGGCGGTCCATTTCGCTCGAGGGGCTGGTCACGCACGGCTCCGCCGATCGCGGCCTGTCGAATGGCGACGGCAGCGAGATCCAGCTCTTCGGCAACGCGGTCATCATCCGCGACGCGGCCAAGTCGCAAGATGGCACGCCGCTGCCTCGGCTCGAGTTTCGCGGCGAGTTCCTGCACGCCTTCCTGGACACCGAGCGGGTCAAGTCCAACAAGCCCGTCGTCCTGATCCGAGGCACGGACCGTTTCACGGCCGATTCGATGGACTACGACAGCCTCACCGGCGTGGCCAACCTGCACGGTCGCGTGCGCGGTCTCCTGATGCCGACCCAGCCCGGGCCGAAGCCCTGAGGCCATGGACGACTCGGCCCGTCCCCTGCTGTTCGTCACCGGCGCCTCGAGCGGCATCGGCCAGGCGCTCGCGGCGCGCTTCTACCAGGACGGATATCACCTGGCCCTGGTGGCACGGCGCACGTCGGAACTCGAGGCCTGGGCGACAGCGCGTGGACTGGACGCCGCCCGTTTCAGGATCTACGGCGCCGACGTCGCCGATGTCGACAGCATCGTGGCGGCCGGCACCGCCTGCATTGCGCAGCAAGGTCTGCCCGACGTGGTGATCGCCAACGCCGGCATCAGCATCGGCATGGACTCCGCCGAACGTCGCGATCTCGATGTGATGGCCCGGACTTTCGCGACCAACAACCTCGGCCTGGCCGCAACCTTCCACCCCTTCGTCGCCGCCATGGCGGCACGCGGCAGCGGGCGCCTCGTGGGCATCGGCAGCGTCGCGGCCATCCGCGGGCTGCCCGGCCACGGCGCCTACTGCGCCAGCAAGGCCGGCGTGGTGGCCTACTGCGAAAGCCTGCGCGGCGAGATGCGCGCCAGCGGCGTCAAGGTGGTCACGCTGTGCCCAGGCTATGTCGACACGCCGCTGACACAGGGCAACCGCTACGGCATGCCTTTCCTGCTGCAGCCGGAGGCTTTTGCCGACCGCGCATTCCGCGCGATCGAGGCCGGCATCAGCTACCGCGTGATCCCCTGGCAGATGGGCGTGGTCGCCAAGCTCATGCGGATGCTGCCGAACCCTTTGTTCGATCGCGTCTTCCAAGGCCGCGGCCGCAAGCGCCGGGAGGAATAGCTCGCCCCCAGGTTGGGCTCACTGCGTGTAGCCCGCCCACCCCCTACCGGGGGCGACACCTGCGGACCGGCGGAGCCGGATCCGCGGTGCCTCACCAACGGGCCTGGCTTCGCCGGCCGCGTCCTCTGGCCTTGGTTGAATTCCGGCAGCGATCCCGTTCGCCTATGAAAAAAGGCTCCCGTGGGAGCCTTTTTGCTGGGTGTCGCGTGCGCCGCGATCAGTAGCCGCTGTTGCCACCACTGCCGCCGCCGTAGCCGCCACGACCACCGCCACCGCCACGGGGACCGGCGCCGTAGGGACTGCGGAAGCCACCATCGCCACCGCCACCACCACTGCGGCCACCGCCACCACCGCCGTAGCCGCCACCGCCGCTGCGGCCACCACCACCGCCGCCGTAGCCGCCACCGCCACCACCGTAGCCACCACCGCCGCCGCCATAACCGCCGCCGCCACCGCCATAGCCGCCACCGCCGCTGCGGGGCGGACGGGCTTCCATCGGGCGCGCTTCGTTGACGACCACGCTGCGGCCGCCGAGCGGCTGGCCATTCATGCCGTTGATGGCTGCCTGTGCTTCTGCATCGCTGCCCATCTCGACGAAACCGAAGCCCTTGGAACGACCGGTATCGCGTTCCATCATGACTTTGGCGCTCGTCACGACACCGAATTGCCCGAAGGCCTGCTCGAGATCACCGTCGCGTACCGAGTAAGGCAGGTTGCCGACGTACAGTTTGTTGCCCATCAAGGGACTCCTATAAACACATCAAGAAAAGCGATGGAGTCCCGAGAGCAGCAATCCGACGGAACATCCGCCGAGTTGCGCGAAACTGACCGATCACCGATTTGCCCCCTGAATTTTGAAGGAAGGCTCGTGCATTATGGGTGAAATGAAGCGAATGCAAGTAGGAATTTGCACCCATCCCCGCGCCCCACGAATCATTTGGATGTGAGTGCTTGCATACATCAATGCTCCCGGACGCGCTACAATCGACGAGTCATTGGGGAGTAGCCGCCTTCCATCGCGAGAAGGGTTTGCGTCAACAGACTTGTCCTGCCCCGCGCAGGACATGGCGCAAGCAGCGTGCAGCCTGGCGAGACCTTTGACCGTGCAACTTCGGGATTCGGCCGAAGGTGTTGCACGGTCAATTGCGTCTTTCGGCCGTAGGAGTCCCTTTTTCTCATGGAAGCTTTTTTCGTTGCAACCGGCGTGGTCGCGCTCGCCGAGATGGGCGACAAGACCCAACTGCTCGCCCTCATCCTGGCGGCGCGATTCCGCAAGCCCTGGCCGATCGTGCTCGGCATCTTCACCGCCACCATACTGAACCATGCGCTCGCCGGCGCGGTAGGCAACTGGGTGACCCACTTCCTCGGCGCGGACGTCCTTCGGTGGATCCTCGGCGGCTCATTCATCGCGATGGCGCTGTGGATGCTGATCCCCGACAAGATCGACGAAGGCGAAGTGCCCAAGTCGTCGCAGTTCGGCGTTTTCGGCACCACGGTGCTCGCCTTCTTCCTCGCCGAAATGGGAGACAAGACGCAGATCGCCACCGTGATGCTCGCGGCCCGCTACGTGGACGCCTATGTGTGGGTGGTGATGGGCACCACGCTGGGCATGATGCTGGCCAATGCGCCGGTCGTCTGGCTCGGCGACCGGATCGTCAAGCGGGTGCCGATCAAGCTCGTCCACGGCATCTCCGCCGCGATCTTCCTGGTCCTCGGCGTCGTCGCGTTGATCGGCTGGGGTTGAGCGGCATATACTTCCGCCACGCGCCGATTTGCTCCAGCTTGCGGGCGCTTAACAAATGCAGCTAAAGACGGATGCCGGACCCGGCTCGTTTTTGGCGAGGCCGGGTCTTTTTCATTCATGTCCTTCGTCGTCACTCCGCAATCGATGCAGTTCGCCGGCCCGCTGGCCTTGCGAAGCGGTGCGTCGATCAGCCACTACACGCTGGCCTACGAAACCTACGGCCAGCTCAACGCCGAGCGCAGCAACGCGGTGCTGGTCTGCCATGCGCTCAATGCGTCCCACCACGTCGCCGGCGTCTATGCCGGCCAGCCGAAGTCCGAAGGCTGGTGGGACAACATGATCGGGCCGGGCAAGCCGGTCGACACCGATCGCTTCTTCGTCATCGGCATCAACAACCTGGGCTCCTGCTTCGGCTCCACCGGACCGATGCACGACAACCCCGCAACCGGCCGCGCCTACGGCGCCGACTTCCCGGTGATGACGGTGGAGGACTGGGTCACTGCGCAGGCCTCGCTGCTCGATGCACTCGGCATCGACCGCCTGGCGGCCGTGATGGGCGGCAGCCTCGGCGGCATGCAGGCGCTGTCGTGGACGCTCCAGTACCCCGAACGGGTGCAGCACGCGGTGGTGGTCGCCAGCGCGCCGAGCCTCACGGCGCAGAACATCGCATTCAACGAAGTCGCGCGCCGCGCGATCGTGACCGACCCCGATTTCAACGGCGGCCACTTCTACGCGCATGGCGTGATTCCGCGACGCGGCCTGCGCATCGCCCGCATGATCGGCCACATCACCTACCAGAGCGACGACGTGATGAACGAGAAGTTCGGCCGCGCCCTGCGCAGCGCCGTCGAGGGCAGCGCCGCGAACACCGAGTTCCTCTACTCGACGCAGGAGGTGGAGTTCCAGATCGAGAGTTACCTGCGCTACAACGGCGACAAGTTCAGCGAGTACTTCGACGCCAACACCTATCTGCTGATCACGCGTGCGCTCGACTACTTCGATCCGGCGCGAGACTTCGGCGGCGACCTGCGCGCGGCGCTTGCCCAGGCCAGCGCCAAGTTCCTGCTGGTGAGTTTCAGCACCGACTGGCGCTTCTCGCCGGCGCGCAGCCGCGAGATCGTGAAAGCCCTGCTCGACAACCGCCGCAACGTGAGCTACGCGGAGATCGACGCCCCCCATGGGCATGACGCCTTCCTGCTCGACGACGTGCGCTACATGAGCGTGGTGCGTTCCTACTTCGATCGCATCGCGAGCGCACCGAACGGAGTCGCGGCCGCATGAGCGATACCGAAACCCAGAAACTGATCGCCCGCCTCGTCCCCGAAGGTGCACGCGTGCTCGACCTCGGCTGCGGCGACGGCGCGCTGCTCGACCTGCTGCAGCGCGAGCGCGGCTGCAGCGGCTACGGCGTCGAGATCGCCGACGGCAATGTGCTGCAGTGCGTGCGACGCGGCGTCGACGTGATCCAGCTCAACCTCGACGAAGGGCTCGCGATGTTCGACGACGCCTCCTTCGACGTGGTGCTGCAGATCGATACGCTGCAGCATCTGCGCAATGCCGAGGTGATGCTGCGCGAGACCGCGCGCGTGGGGCGCATCGGCATCGTCGCCTTTCCCAACTTCGCGCACTGGCCGAACCGCATCAGCATCGCGCGCGGCCGCATGCCGGTGACGAGCCGGCTGCCCTACCAGTGGTACGACACGCCCAACATCCGTGTCGGAACCTTCAAGGATTTCGAGGTGCTGGCCCGGAAGAACCGCCTGCGCGTGCTCGATGCCTTCGGCCTGCAGGACGGGCAGGAGGTGCGCTGGCTGCCCAATGCGCGCGCCAGCACCGCCGTCTTCAAGTTCGAAAGGGAGTAGCGCTCGCCCCCAGGTTGGGCTCACTTCGTTCAGCCCGCCCCCTGCTGGGGGCAACACCCGCGGCCCGGCGGAGCCGGAGTCGCGGTGTTCCTGGCGTGCGGCACACTCGGTCGCGATGCCATTCACTCTCACCGCTGCGCGCCACAGCGAGCTGATCATCAAGAAGAGCCGCTTCATCGGCTGCGTCCAGCCGGTGGCCGATCGCGCCGCCGCGCAGGGAGTGGTCGATGCGCTGCGCCGCGAGCATCCCGCAGCGGCGCATGTCTGCTGGGCCCTGATGGCGGGCGGACAGTCAGCGGCCAACGACGACGGCGAGCCGGGCGGCACCGCCGGGCGACCGATGCTCGAAGTGCTGCGGCATCACGATCTCGAGGGCGTGCTGGCGACGGTGGTGCGCTACTTCGGCGGCGTCAAGCTCGGCGCCGGCGGGCTGGTGCGCGCCTACACCGACAGCATCGCCCAGACGTTGATCGACGCTTCGCTCGTGCCGTTGGTACGCCAGCGCACGCTGCACTGCGCGGTGCCCTACGCGCTCGAGGGCCTGATGCGGCGCGAGATCGCGGCCGTCGGTGCCACGCTCGACCGGGTGCGCCACGAGAGCATGGTCCATTTCGACTTCAGCCTGCCCGCGCCGGCAGCGGACGCGTTCATCGCCAGGGTCGGCGACGCGGCGCAAGGGCGCGTCGCCTGGCTGCAGGCCTGAGCCCGCGCCCCCAAATGGGCAGCCTGATCTTGCAAAGAGAGAGCGAAAGTTCGCAAATTGCGCCGCCGGCAGACTTATTCAGTTACGCCTCTTGCGCAATGAAGTGCCGTAGGGCGAAATGGGGTTCTTACGATAGACCTTTTGAGGAGTTCCCCATTGGCCACACAGTCCCCCTTCTTCGGCAAGCGCGATCGCGAAGCTGAAAATCTCACCTCCCGTCCCGCGCCGTTGATGGGTTCGAGCACCAATCTGTCGGGCACTCCCGTCAATCCATCGACCCTCACGACCCAGGCCGCCAACGCGGCGGCCAGCGTCGCCAAGGAAGGCGGCAGCAAGCTCACCGTCGGTCCCAACATCAAGCTGAAGGGCGTCGAGATCACGGATTGCGACACTCTGGTGGTCGAAGGCCTGGTGGAGGCGACGATGGATTCGCGCGTCATGCAGATCGCCGAACAGGGCGCCTTCAAGGGCTCGGCCGAGATCGACATCGCCGAAATCCGCGGCCTGTTCGATGGCAACCTGACCGTGCGCGAGAAGCTCGTGATCCATTCGACCGGCAAGGTCACCGGCAAGATCCGCTACGGCAAGATCGTCGTCGAGGAAGGCGGCCAGCTGTCGGGCGAGATCAGCTTCGGCACCTCCGCTTCCGGCAGCGCGGCCAAGCCGACGCTGCAAGCCGCAGCCTGATTGTTGCTCGCCCCCAGGTTGGGCTTCACTGCGTGTAGCCCGCCCACCCCCTGCCGGGGGCAACACCAGCGGCCCGGCAAAGCCGGTTCCGCGGTGTTTCACCAACCAAAGCCCGTCTCTGACGGGCTTTTGTCATGGGCTCAGGGAAAGCGGTCGGCTCAGGCCAGCCGTTCGATCAGAGCGCGGGCAGCCGCAGGTGCCTTTTCCTTGGCGCCGTTGATGAAGTAGATGAAGACATCGCGCGGGCTGCCCGTTTTCGATGCACCGTTGTCTTCGACCTGCGGCAGCGAGGCCGGCTTCTGGCCCGCCGCCCAGAGGCGGGCGTTCTCCGCCCACGCATCGAGCGCCTTCGGCGCATAGCCGCTCTCGAGCGCCGCGTCGCTGTTCATGAGACGCGCGTAGGCAAAGTCGGCGCTCAGGTCGGCGAACGACGGGAACTTGTCGGAATCGGTGAACACCGTTGCCACCCCATGGCTGCGTGCGAGCGCGAGGTATTCCGGCGTCTTGAAACTCTCGTGGCGCACGTCCAGCACGTGACGCAGCGCGCGGCTTCCCGCCTTCTTCGGCAGCAGGTCCAGAAAGGCCGCCAGATCCTCCGGATCGAAGGCCTTGGTCGGCATGAACTGCCACACGATCGGGCCCAGCTTGCTGCCGAGTTCTTCGATGCCGCTGTCGATGAAGCGCGCGATCGACTCGCCGGCGGTCGCGAGCAGCTTCCGGTTGGTGGCGAAACGCGAGGCCTTCAGCGAGAACATGAAGCCCTCGGGCGTCTCGTCGTGCCACTTCTTGAAACTGGCCGGCTTCATGGTGCTGTAGTAGGTGCCGTTGACCTCGATCGCCGTGAGCTGCCGGCTCGCGTAGCCGAGTTCCTGCGCATGGGGAAGCTTGGCCGGATAGAAGTTGTCGCGCCAGGGCTCGTAGGTCCAGCCGCCGATGCCGACCCGGATGCGCGGGGTCGCGGGGCTGGGGTCCTTGTCGGTGCGGGCAGTCATGGGCTTCCTTCGGTCGCGGTGGCGAAGCCCGCCTTTTTATCGCATCCCGCAAGCTGATGCCATCCGGGCACGACCGCCCAAGACGCACTAACATCGTCGTCCTCATCCCGCGGAGATCTCAATGAACGCCCCCCTCCACCGCGAAATGCCTGCCGGCCTGCTCGATGCCGGTCGCGCGCTGGCCGACGTGTCGTCCCAATGGGACCGAGACATCGTCAAGCAGCTCACCGACTACATCGCCATTCCCGCCAAGTCGCCGGGCTTCGACAAGGACTGGTCGCAGAACGGCCACCTCGAAACCGTGCTGCGCAATGCGGCCGCCTGGGTCGAGGCTCAGAAGGTCGAGGGCCTGAAGCTCGAGATCGTGCGCCTCGAAGGCCGCACGCCGGTGCTGTTCTTCGAAGTGCCGGCAACAGGCACCGACATGACCGAAACCGTGCTGATGTACGGCCATCTCGACAAGCAGCCGGAATTCACCGGCTGGCGCAGCGACCTGGGCCCGTGGACGCCGAAGTACGAGAACGGCCTGCTCTACGGACGCGGCGGGGCCGACGACGGCTATGCGGTGTACGCCAGCATCGCGGCGCTGCAGGCGCTCAAGGCCCAGGGCGCGGCCCATCCGCGCATCGTCGGCCTGATCGAGACCTGCGAGGAATCGGGCTCCTACGACCTGCTGCCCTACGTCGACGCGCTGCGGCCGCGGCTGGGCGAGGTGTCGCTCGTCATCTGCCTCGACTCGGGCGCCGGCAACTACGACCAGCTCTGGCTCACGACCTCGCTGCGCGGCATGGCCAGCGGCACGCTGAAGGTCGAGATCCTGACCGAGGGCATCCATTCGGGCGACGCCTCCGGCCTGGTGCCGTCGAGTTTCCGCATCATGCGGCAGGTGCTCGACCGCCTGGAAGACAGCAAGACCGGCCGGCTGCTGCCCGAGAGCTTCCATTGCGAAGTGCCGGCGGAGCGGCTGGCCCAGGCACGGGCCACCGCCGCGATCCTCGGCGAGGAGCTCTACAAGCGCTTCCCGTGGGCCCACTACGACTGCGGCGGCTCGACCACCTTCGCGCTGCCGACCACCACCGACCCGGTGGAGGCGCTGCTCAACCGCACCTGGAAGCCGACGTTGTCGGTGACCGGTGCCGAGGGCTTCCCGGCCCTGAAGGACGCCGGCAACGTGCTGCGTCCCTACACCGCCTTCAAGCTTTCGCTGCGGCTGCCCCCGCTGGTCGACGCCGATCAGGCGGTACAGGAACTCAAGCAACTGCTGGAGGACAACGCGCCCTACCAGGCGAAGGTCACCTTCGACGGCGGCGGCGGCGCCACCGGGTGGAACGCGCCCGACACCGCCTCCTGGTTCGAACACGCCCTCAACGCCGCCTCGCAGGCCCACTTCGGCGCCGATTGCGGCTACATCGGACAGGGCGGCACCATTCCGCTCATGAGCATGCTGAGCCGGGGCTTTCCGAAGGCGCAGATGATGGTCTGCGGCGTGCTGGGGCCGAAGAGCAACGCGCATGGCCCGAACGAATTCCTGCATGTGCCGTATGCGAAGAAGCTGACGGCCGCCGTGGCCGAGGTGATCGCCGCGCTGCCGGCGGCCCGCGCCGCTGCCGCTTGACGCTGCGCACGCCCGACGGCGAGACGCTGGCGCTGCACGACTGGCCGCTCGCCGCTGGTGCCGGTGGCGCCAGGGCCGTCGTCCTGCTCGTCCATGGCCTCGGCGAACATGCGGGACGCTACCGCGTCGTGGCTGCGCGGCTCAACGACTGGGGCTTTGCGGTGCGTGCCGCGGACCATCGGGGGCACGGGGTGTCCAGCGGCGCCGCGCGGCGCCTTGCCGAGCTCGAACCGCCTGGTCGAGGATCTGGCGCTGGTGATCGACGACACACGGCGCGCCTTTCCCGGATTGCCGCTGGTTCTGCTGGGTCACAGCCTCGGTGGCCTGGTGGCGGCCAGCGCCGTGGCACGCGGGGTGCGCGAGGTCGACGCCCTGGTGCTCTCCTCACCGGCGCTGGACGCCGGGCTCAGCCCGTTCCAGAAGCTGCTCGTCGCCACGTTGTCGCGCCCGGCGCCCGGGTTGCGCGTGGGCAACGGGCTTGATGTCGACTTTCTGTCGCACGAACCCGCGGTGGCCGAGGCCTACCGCGCCGATCCGCTGTGCCACGACCGCATCGGCGCCCGTCTTGCGCGCTTCCTGGCCGACGAAGGCACCGTGGTCCGGGCGGCGGCGCCGGCGTGGCGAGTGCCCACGCTGCTGATCTATGCCGGCGACGACCGTCTGGTGAAACCGGCAGGCAGCCGCGCATTCGCCGACGCCGCACCCGGCTCGGTCGTCAGCGTCACCTGTTTCCCCTCGCACTATCACGAGATCTTCAACGAGCGCGATGCCGAGCCCGTGTTCGAGACGCTGCGCGACTGGCTGAACCTGCGCTTTCCGGTGGCCTAGCCCGTCAGGCGACCGCGGCACGCGCGCGTTGCCGGCGCGCGAGCCACAGCAATGCGGCGCCGGTCAGCGCCACCGGAACCAGCGAGCCGAGGTTCAGCAGCCGCCAGCCCTGCGTCGTGACGAGCACGCCCGATGCGAAGGAACTCAGCGCCAGCGTCGCGAAGACGCAGAAGTTGAGCGCGCCTTGCGCGCGATCCCTTTCCTCGGGCGTGTAGGCCGCGAGCGAAAGCGTGGTGCTGCCGGTGAAGAGGAAGTTCCAGCCGACACCGAGCAGGAACAGCGCGATCAGGAACTGGTGCAGTTCGACGCCGGACAGCGCCACCGCAATGCAGCCCGCATTGAGCGCCAGCCCGGCCGCCATCACCGGCAGCACGCCGACGCGGCGGATCAGGTGGCCGGTGAAGAAGCCGGGCGCGAACATGCCGATCACATGCCATTCGAGCACCCATGCAATGTCGCTGAAGGGCAGGCTGCAAACCTGCATCGCGATCGGCGTCGCGGCCATCAGCAGGTTCATGACACCGAAGCCGAGCGCGCCCGAGAGGGCGGCGACGATGAACACCGGCTGGCGCGCGATCTCGGCCAGGGAACGTCCGGCGGCGGAGGCACTGCGCAGCGGCGATGCCGGGAAGTCGATGAAGCTCATGACCGCCATCGACAGCAGCGCGACGGCCGCGAGCGCGAGATAGGCGCCCGCGAAGGGCACGGCGAACCAGTCGCGGGTGACGGCGGCCAGGTTCGGGCCGGCGACGGCACCGATCAGGCCTCCGGCCATCACCAGCGAGACCGCCTTCTCGCGCCAGTTGGGGGCGGTCAGTTCGGCGGCGGCGAAACGGTAGAGGCTGGCGTTGGCGTTGTAGTAGCCGGCCACCACGGTGGCGAAGCACAGCAGCCAGAAGTTCTGCCAGAGCGCCGCCTGCGCACACAGCAGCGCCGAGCCCAGCGCCACCGCGATGCCGATCTGGAACGAGCCCCGGCGCCCGAAGCGCCGCTGCGTGCGCGCCACCAGCCCGGTGGCCAGCGCACCGCCGACCACGTAGCCCATCACCGGCAGCGTCGCCATCCAGCCGCGCGGCGCCAACGCCAGCCCGACCAGGCCGTTGATCGCCATGAAGGTGACGTTGTTCGTCAGGAACAGGCCTTGGCAGATGGCGAGTAGCCAGAGATTGCGATTCATGGGCTGGGATGGGGAGTGAAGGGCCGGTTCTATCACGGCCTCGCCTCTCGAACGCACGCCACATGCGGCTCGCATCGCCGCGCGCCAGTTGCCAGCGCCAATCTATAAGCAATTCGAATTAAAAGATCAATATTTGAAAATTGACTTATAAATGCACCCCCACTAGCATTTGAAACGAACAGGTCAACAATCCCGAACGAGCCCAATGAAAATCGCCCATCCAAAAAATCGGAGGCAAGCAATCCTTTTTTCGAGCATTTCGCTGCTTGCAATGCATGCCATATGCTCCAACCCGAGTTTTTCCCAGACGAACAACGAGGCGTATCCCAACAGGCCCATCAATATCATTGTTCCCTACCCTCCCGGCGGGACCACCGACATATTGGCGCGCATTGTCGCCAACCAGCTCGCAACCGATTCCGGTCAAAGCGTCATCGTGCAGAACAAGGCTGGTGCAGGTGGAAACGTGGGCGCGGCCATCGCTGCCAAATCCGCTGCGGACGGATATACGCTTTTTCTGGGCACCGTCGGCACTCAGGCCATCAATTACTGGCTCTACAAAAATCTCACCTACAACCCGAACTCGGATTTCGCTCCGGTAGCCAAAATCGCGGCTTTTCCCAATCTCTTGGTCAGCAATCCCAGAGAGCCCTACAAGAATGTCTCCGAGCTCATCAGCTACGCTAAAAAGAATCCCGGCTCGGTGAATTTCGCATCCGCCGGCACCGGCGGCTCCACGCATCTCGCTGGAGAGCTTTTCAAGTCGATGACACAAATTGATATTCGCCATATTCCGTACAAAGGCAGTTCTGCCGTCGTCTCTGATTTGATTGGAGGTCAGGTACAGATCACATTCGACAACCTGCCGTCCGTCATTCAGCATGTGAAAGCCGGAAAACTCCGAGCTTTGGGCATCACCAGCGAAAAGCGATCCAACACCTTGCCTGACATACCGACCATTGCCGAGGCTGGCGTTCCCGGTTTCGAGGTCATGTCCTGGTTTGGATTGTTCACGCCAACGCAAACCCCGCCCGACGTGAAGCTCAGAATTGAATCACTCATGAAAAAGGTCATGTCCAACAAGGATCTCATCGAGAAGATTCGAGAACAAGGCGGCGAGCCTTCCAGCATGAGCAGCGCAGAATTCGCGAAATTCATCGAACAAGAAAACAAGAAGTGGAAAAAAGTGATCGAGAAGTCCGGCGCTCAGCTCGATTGATCCCACGACAAACTGCGTTCGACATGCCTACAGAAAACAACAATCCGCCACTTCAGGGTTTGAAGGTCGTAGACCTGACCCGAGTTCTTGCTGGACCGCTGTGTACCCAGATCCTTGGCGATTTCGGTGCCGACATCATCAAGGTAGAGCCGCCTTCAGGAGACCAGAGCCGGGGATCAGGGCCGCCATTTCATGACGGTTCGTCGTCGATGTTCTATGGTTTGAACCGAAACAAGCGAAGCATCGTCATCGATCTCAACAGCGACGAAGGAAAATCGCAGATACGCCAACTCATTCGCACTGCGGATGTACTCGTGCATAACTTCAAGCCCGGGACCATGGAACGCTGGGGCCTGAGTTTCGACGACTTGAAGGAGCAGCAATCACGACTGATCATGGTTGCCATATCCGGCTTCGGGACGGATGGTCCTTTGGGTGGAACGCCCGGATACGACGGCTCGGCCGGCGCATGGACGGGCGTCATTTCCGCGAATGGAGACCAGCATTCCGGTCCGATGCGCATCGGTCTGTCCGTTGTCGACGTTTCAACAGGACTTCATGCTGCCATTGGAGTCCTGCTCGCGCTGAAGGCGCTGGAGCGCGACGGCGTCGGTCAGTACATCGACATGAGCCTCTACGATTGCGCCTTTCCGTTGTTGCACCCGCACGCTGCGAACTGGCTCTATTCCAACGTGGAAACGGCAAGAAGCGGCAACCAACACCCGACCTTCACGCCCATGGGCGTGTACGACACGTCGGATGACCCCATTTATCTGGCGGTATCCACAGACCGCAACTTTCACAAGCTCTGTGAAATTCTCGACATCTCGCACGTACTGGAAGATGAACGATTCACCTGCATGGCAAATCGTGCAAAGAACAGAAGTGCATTGATCGACATCATCAACAGCAAACTCAAGCAAGAGAAATCGGAAGAACTGGCGCTCAAACTCAACAAGGCCGATATCCCGGCGGGAGCTGTATTGAGCGTGGCGCAGGCTCTTTCACACCCCCATGCAGAGCACCGTCAAATGGTGGTCTCCGTTCACGATCAGAAGTTGCTCGGCATCCCGATCAAACTGTCCAGAACTCCGGGAAGGATCTCAAGGCTTCCGCCGAATATCGATGCGGACAGGGCCGACATTCTTGCGGAGATGGGCTCTTAAAATGCAGGCCGACATCTTCAACGGTGAATTCATATCCGTACACCAGGAAAACCAAGTCGCACTGGTGCGGTTCTCACGCGAAAACAAGAAAAACGCGCTGAGCAATGCCTTGCTCAACGAGCTGGATCTGGTCGCAAGAAGGCTCCGAGTGGATCCGCACGTTTCCGTTGTCGTCTTGACTGGCGGGGACGCATGCTTTTCAGCCGGCGCCGATCTCAAAGACCCCGATGTGTTTGTCAGCTCATCCGCATTCGAATATCGACGCGGCCTGATCTCGCGTACCGAGATCGCACGAGCCTGGGCAGAATTGCCGCAGATCACCATTGCGGCGATCGAAGGCTTTGCCATCGGTGGTGGCCTGTCCATCGCTCTTTGCTGTGATTTTCGGGTCATGGCAGAGAACGCGTTCATTTCCGTGCCAGAAGTGGACATGGGCTCCATCTATGCATGGAACACCATTCCTCGCCTGAATTCCGCCATCGGCCAGCAACACACGAAGCGGCTGGTCATGCTGGGAGAGAAGGTTTCGGCGGCCACGGCGCTGGAATGGGGCCTTGTGGATTTTGTCCACGAGGCTGGGCGAGCGACATCGCATGCGCTCAGCATGGCGCGAGACATCGCCAGCAAGCCCAAACTGGCACTCGAGATCAGCAAGCGAAACATCAATGCTCTGCAATCCGCGCATGCGCACCTGCTGGCGCATGCGGATGCGGACCAGGCAGCGCTGTGCCGACTCGAAAAAATTCAGCAAGCATGAGAGTGCTCATTTGAAGAACTCAAGGCGGCGGTTTCGCACCAACAGGCAACTGCCTTGAATTTGAAGCTGGCAATCCAGGCTGCTGGCCTCTCGGCAGGGTCCACCCGTCACCCTGCGACTCGCGGCCGATGAGAACGAAACTCCACCAGCACACGAGGTACCATGTGCTCGATCAAGCGATTGGCGAGCACATGATGACCATCAATGCCACCTTCAAACAAATAGAACTATTTCTGGCAGTTGCCGAGACTCTGAGCTTCAGCAAGGCCGCGCAGATATGTCATATATCTCAACCAGCCTTGAGCATGAATATTCGAAAGCTGGAAGATTCCATCGGCGCCAGATTATTCGATCGCCATACCAGAAATGTCTCGCTGACTGCCGTCGGCCGCGAATTCCACGGAATGTCTCTTTCGCTGCGAGACAAAATGCAGCAAGTGCACCTGAACATCAGAGAGTTCGTTCACGCCAAGAAGGGAAAACTCATTGTGGCCGCCAGCCCATCCATTGCGGCAAGTTTCGCGCCTCAAGTGATCGCCCAATACCTGCAATCGCAGCCCGATATCGAAATCAAGTTCTATGACGAGTTGGCGGATGTCTGCATAGACCTCCTTCGCAAAGGCAAGGCGGACGTGGCGCTGATACCAACCGAGGGCACATCGCAGGAATTGAACCAGATCGATTTGTTCTTCGACTACTTCGTCGTGGTGATTCCGGAGGACCACCCCCTCGCCAGCAAAACCGAAGTCGAATGGAGTGATCTTCGTGACTACCCACATATCCAGATCAGAAGTCCAAGCACGCTCAAGAAAACGGTGGATGGCGAAATGTCCGCCGTGCTGCCCGATTTCAGGGCGGCGTATGAAGTCGGACTTGCGGTCACGCTGCTTTCCATGATTCGCGCAGGATTGGGTATCGGCGTGCTGTCCCATTCGAGCCTGGGACAGGCCAACATGACACGGCTGACCTTCCGACGAATTGCGGGGCACTCCACCTACCGCAGCATTTCTGCAGTCAGCATGAACGACCGGAGCCCCCCGCCACTGCTCGACTCGTTCGTCCAGGCGTGCCGGAACGTGTCGCGAAACACTTCGGAGTTTCAGTAGTCAGGCAAACCGGCGTGCGTGGCCGCATGGGCCCTTTGTCGTTCACTGCCGGTACGTGGAAGTCCGGCAAAGTTCGATGCTGCCGTCATGGCGAAATGGAAAGGGCGCCTCGCGGGGCGCCCTGCTTCCTGAATCCGCAAGCAGAGTGGCGGCGCTTGCTAGCCCTTCTTCTGCAACAGCCCGCTGAGCGAGGACAACAGTTCGTCCTGATTGCCCAGCCCTTCGGCGGGCACCTGGCCCTTGGGCGTGAGGTGGTCGATCAGCGTCGGCAGCAGCGCGGCCAGCATCGGCAGCAGCGTCGCGCTGTTGATGCCGAGCTTCTGCGCGATGCCTGCGATCGCGTCGCTGCCGAGCACGTCCTGCAACTGCCCGCCCGAGATCGGCGCGTTGTCGCCTTTGCCGACCCAGGAGCCGATGACGTCGCCCATGCCGGCCTGCTCGAACTTGGAGACGAGTCCGCCAAGACCGCCGACCTCGCCGTTGTTGGCCAGCAGTCCGCCGAGCGCACCGGCAAGTCCGCCAAGATTGCCCGCGGAGCCTCCCGCACCGCCGAGCAGAGCGCCGAGATCTCCCAGGCCGCCCCCGCCCTGGGGTTGCTGCTGTGCACCGCCGAGCACCTGACCGAGTACCGAATCGAGCAATCCCATGATGGGCTCCTGAGGTGTGAGTGTGGAATGAAGCGCCAGCCGGTTCGCGCGCAGGCACGGAACACGACATTTTGCGCGCCCTGCCGGGCTTCTGTCACGCCGGCCCGGGCGGCATCAACCGCCGGCCAACCAGACCAGTGCGGCCAGTGCCGCGGTCTCGGCGCGAAGCACGCGCGGACCGAGCGTCAGCGGCGCGAAGCCCTGCGCGATGGCGGCCTGCTCCTCGGCGAGGCTGAGGCCGCCCTCCGGTCCGCTCAGCACCCGGGCATCGACAGGAGCGCCCTGCCACCCGGCAGCCACGTCGGTGGCGCGCCGCGTGCCCGGCGCCAGGCTCAGCACGAAGCGCTCGCCATCGCCCGGGGGCGCCTCCAGCCATCCGGCCAGGCTTCGCACCGGGTGGATCTGCGGGACGCGGTTGCGTCCGCATTGTTCGCAGGAGGCGACCGCGATCGCCTCCCAGTGCGCGCGCTTCTTGTCCGCGCGCTCGCCGTTGAGCCTCAGCACGCCATGGGCGGTCATCAGGGGCTGGATGCTGGCCACGCCGAGTTCGGTGGCCTTCTCGACCAGCCAGTCCATGCGTTCGTTGGCCGGCATGCCGACCGCCAGGTGAACCGCGCGCGGCGCCTCGCGTTCGTCCGCCGTATGGGCGCCGACCTGCACGGCAACTTCGCTGCGGCCCATGCGCTCGACGGTGGCGGCGTATTCCCCGCCGTGGCCGTCGAACAGCGTCAACGCGTCGCCGGGCTGCATCCGCAACACCTGCACATGGCGCGCGGCGCCGGGCGGCAGCACGAGCGCGCTGTCGGCGACGAGCGCAACTGCGCAATGGAAGCGCGCCGTCACACCCGTCCGTAGGCGAAGCCGCTCAGGGCTTGCGTGCCTTCGACCTCGTCGATCACTCGCAGCAGCGGTGTCAGCTCGCGATAGCGGCCCGCAGTGGCACGGATGTAGGCGATGAAGCGCGGCGTGTCGGCAAGGTACTTCGGCTTGCCGTCGCGCAGGGTCAGCCGCGCGAAGATGCCGGCCACCTTCAGGTGGCGCTGCAGCCCCATCCACTCGACCGCGCGATAGAAAGCGCCGAAATCCTCGTCGACCGGCAACCCGGCCTTGCGCGCGCGCTCCCAGTAGCGCACGGTGACGTCGAGCACGAAGTCCTCGTCCCAGCTCAGGAAGGCGTCGCGCATCAGGCTCGCGATGTCGTAGGTGATGGGCCCGAAAACCGCGTCCTGGAAGTCCAGTACGCCGAGCGCGCGGCCGACCATCAGGTTGCGCGGCATGAAATCGCGGTGGACATAGACCTGCGGCGCGGCAAGGTTGTTCTCGACGATGGCCCGGAAGCTGCGCTCGAGCCGCTCCTTCAGTTGGCCTTCGACCGCCACGCCTCGATGGCGCGCGATGTACCACTCGGGAAACAGTGCCAGCTCACGCTCCAGCAGCGCCCGGTCGTAGGGCGGCAGCACATCGGGCTTCGAGGCCAGTTGCCAGCGGATCAAGGCATCGATGGCCTGGTCGTAGAGCGGCCGCGCGGCGTTGGCGTCGGCCGGGTCGATGACGTCCAGCATGGTCTGGCGGCCCAGGTCGTCGAGCAGCAGGAAGCCTTCGGCCTCGTTCCATTCGAGCACCTGCGGCACGCTCACGCCGGCCTCGGCCATCAGCGTCGCGACCTGGACGAAGGGAGCGCTGTTTTCCTGCGCGGGCGGCGCGTCCATCACGATCCGGGTCGGTGCGCCCGAGCCCGCGGCGTCGACGCGGAAGTAGCGCCGGAAGCTGGCGTCGGCCGACGCCAGGCGGACGCTGGCGGGCTGCAGATGGTGGCGGGCGGCAATGTGCTCCATCCATTGCTGGAAAGCCCGGGCGCGCGCCGGGTCGCCCCAGGCCGGTGCTTCGGGAGGGGCGGCGGCGGCGCTGGACGGTGGCTGGAGGGCTGTCATGGATAATCTGGATTCTACAAATCCGCCTGGCGCGGAGCTTCGCAACCCGATGGCCCGTGGCGCCGTCTCCCCCTCCAGACGAAATTTGTCCCGTACCGATGCCTGACCTGAACCGAGCCGCTAGGCGCCGGTGCCGCCCCCCCTTGCCCTTGGCGCTGCTGTCGCTTGCGCTGCTGCATGCGCAGGGCGCATGGGCGCAGGACGGCGCGGACCTGGGCGCGCCGCTCGTGCTCAAGCGCACGCCGCAACTCACGGAGACCATCCCGGCGCCCCTGCGCGGCCAACTGCCGAGCTTCGTGGACGGCGACAAGATCTCCGGCCGGCCCGACCTCGAGACGGTGGTCGAAGGCAATGCCACGCTGCGCCGCGGCGACCTCTCCCTCAAAGCCGACCGGCTCGAGTATTACCAGCCCGAGGATCGGGCCCGCGCCACCGGCAACGTTCGCATCAACCAGGCGGGCAACGTCTACGAAGGCCCCGAGCTCGAACTCAAGATCGAGACTTTCGAAGGCTTCTTCAACAAGGTCCGCTACCGATTCCTCGCCACCGGTGGCCGCGGAGATGCCGAGCGCATCGACTTCGTCGACAGCAACGTGTCGGTCGCCCGAATGGCCACCTACACCACCTGCCGGCCCGAGGACTACCCCGGCTGGATGCCGGCCTGGCTGCTGAGCGCCGCCACCCTGACCACCGATACCGAGGACAACGTCGGCGTTGCGACCAATGCGCGGCTGACCTTCATGGGCATCAGCACGCCGCCGTTCCCGTCACTGAGCTTCCCGCTCAGCAACGACCGCAAGACCGGCATGCTGCCGCCGGTGATCGGCCAGGACAACGTCAATGGTCTGGAAATCACGACCCCGTACTACTGGAACATCGCACCCAACCGCGACGCCACGCTGTACCCAACGCTGATGAGCAAGCGCGGCATCAACCTGGGCACCGAGTTCCGCTACCTCGAAGACAAGTACAACGGCGAGATCCGCGCCGACTACATGCCCAACGACCGCCTGCGCGACCGTGACCGCTGGGGCATCTGGACCCATCACGCGCAAAACTTCGACGCCCCGTACTTCGGCCTCGACTCGCTGGTCGGCACTCTGAACATCAACCGCGTCAGCGACAACAACTACTGGCGCGATTTCACCCGCACGCCCTCGCTCACGCAGCGCCTGCTGGCCAACGACGGCTCGCTCAACTGGACCAAGGGCGACTGGAGCGGCACGGCGCGCGCGCTGAGCTACCAGACCCTGCAGTACGCACCGGCGCCGATCGTGCCGCCCTACGACCGGATGCCGCAGATCACGGCGAACTACAACAAGTTCGACTGGAACGGCTTCGATTTCTCGCTCATCAACGACTACACGCGCTTCGAGGTCAAGAATCCGTTCGTGCAGGGCCAGCCCAACGGCGAACGCGTGTTTTCGATGGGCTCGCTGAGCCGGCCTTTCCTGACGCCGGGCACCTTCGTGGTCCCGAAGGTGATGCTGAATGCGACGGCCTACCAGTTCGATGGCCCACTGCTGACCAACGGCGCGACCTCGGCCGACCGCGTGGTGCCGACCTTCAGCCTGGACAGCGGCCTGATCTTCGAGCGCGATGCGAACTATTTCGGCCGGGCCTTCCGCCAGACGCTGGAGCCGCGCGCGTTCTACGTCTACACGCCCTTTCGCAACCAGAACTACCTGCCGGTCTACGACTCGGCGCAGAACGACTTCAACTTCGCGACCGTCTACACCGAGAACGCATTTTCGGGCAACGACCGCATTTCCGACAGCAACCTGCTGACCCTCGGCGTGACCACCCGGCTGATCGACCCCGACACCGGCGTCGAGGCGGCCCGCTTCGGTGTCGCCCAGCGCCTGCGCTTCGCGGACCAGTTGGTCACCATGCCGGGCGGCTTGCCGGTCACCGACCGGGTCAGCGACCTCCTGATGGGCGCTCAGATCAACTGGACGCCGAAATGGAGCGTGGACGGCACCGTCCAGTACAACCCGGACACCCAGACTTCCGCACGCACCGCGCTGAGCGCACGTTACAACCCCGGCCCCTACCGCACCGTGAGCGCCGCCTACCGTTACCAGGCCGAAACCTCGCCGGGCGCGAACAATGGCAACCGGTCGGTCGACCTCAGCTGGCAGTGGCCCGTGAACGATCTCTGGGGCGACAAGGGCAAGGATCTGGGCGCCGGGCGGGGTCAAGGCGGCGGGCGCTGGTACGCAGTAGGCCGTTTGAACTACAGTCTGGAATCCAGCAAACTGACCGATGGCGTGCTCGGCTTCGAATACGACGGCTGCTGCTGGATCGGCCGCATCGTGCTGGAACGCGTCACGACCGGCCAAGTCACAGCCAATACGCGAATCATGTTCCAGATCGAGCTGGTCGGCTTCGCGAGCATCGGTTCGAGCCCGAAGCGCACGCTGACCCAGAACATCCAGCGCTACACGCCGATGCGCCAGCCGAGCATCGGGCCGAGCCGCTTCACCAATTACGACTGAGATCGCGCTTCGCCATGAAACACATCCGATCCATCCTCACCGTGGCCTGCCTTGCCACCCTCGCCACCGCTGCCGGCGCACAGGGGGCGGGCATCACCGACATCATGCGCGCCGGACCGCGGCTGGGGCCACCGCCCACGGAGCCCCGCGCACCGGCGCCGGCCGCACGCCGCTCGGCCGAATACATCGTCGCGCTGGTCAATTCCGAGCCGGTCACCAACACCGAAGTGCAGTCGCGCGTGCTGCGGATACTGAAGGAGAACCCCGAAGCCGAGCGCGTTCCGCGCTCCGAGCTGACGCGGCTGGTGCTCGAGCGTCTCATCAACGAGCGGGCCCAGCTGCAGATGGGGAAGGAATACGGCATCAAGGTCGACGATCTCGCGGTCGACCAGGCCGAGCAGACGGTCGCCCGGCAAAACCAGATCAGCATCACCGAGCTGCGCCGTCGGGTGGCGGCCGAAGGCCTGTCGCAGGAACAGTTCCGCCGCGACCTGCGCGACCAGCTCATCCTCACGCGGTTGCGCGATCGCGAGATCGAGGCCAAGGTCAAGATCAGCGATACCGAGGTCGACCAGTTCATCAAGGAACAGCGCGCCGGGGCCAATGCCGCTTTCGCGCCGAACATCAACATCGCCCAGCTGATCGTCCTGGTGCCCGACAACGCCAGCGAAGCCGAAGTGGCGAAGCTGCAGCAGCGCGCACAGGGCCTGGCGCAACGCGCCCGCGCCGGCGAGGACTTCACCAAGCTGGTGCAGGAGAACTCCGACGCACCGGACCGCGCCGCCGGCGGCGCCTTCGGCATGCGCAGCGCGGACCGCTATCCGGAACTCTTCGTCGAGGCCACGCGATCGACGCCGGTGAACGGCATCGCCGGGCCGATCCGCTCCAGCGCGGGCTTCCATGTGCTGAAGTTGCTGGCCAAGTCCCAGCCCGGCGCCAGCGATGCGGTCGTCACGCAGACCCAGGTGCGCCACATCCTGCTGCGCAACGACCCCAAGCGCAACACTGCGGAGGCGGTCGCCCAACTGGCCGAGTTCAAGAAGCGCCTGCAGGCAGGCACCGCCGATTTCGCCGGTCTGGCGCGCGACAACTCGCAGGACGGCAGCGCCAAGCAGGGCGGCGACCTGGGCTGGGGTCGTCCTGGCCAGTTCGTGCCGGAGTTCGAGGAGGCAATGAACCGACTGGGTCCCGGCGAGATCAGCGACCCGGTGGTCTCGCGTTTCGGCGTCCACCTGATCCAGGTCGTCGGCCGGCGTGAGGCAAAGCTGAGCCAGGCCGAGCAGCGCGAAGCGGCCCGCACCGTGCTGCGCGAGAAGAAGGTCGAGCAGGCCACCGAGACCTGGGCCCAGGAAGTGCGCGCCCGCGCCTACGTCGAATACCGCGAGCCGCCGCAGACATGACTCGCCCCCAGGTTGGCTCACTTCGTGTAGCCGCCGCGGCCGGGGGCATTGCTTGAAGCACATTGCGCGGAAGCGGTTCGGGCAGCACTTCTTGACCGACGGCGGCATCATCGACGCCATCGTGCGCGAGATCGCACCGAAGGCAGGGGACGCCATGGTCGAGATCGGGCCGGGGCTGGCGGCGCTGACGCAGCCGCTGGTGGAGCGGCTGGGGCGGCTGACCGTGATCGAACTTGATCGCGATCTGGCGCAACGCCTGCGCGGCCATGGTCAGCTGGACGTGATCGAGTCCGATGTGCTCAAGGTGGATTTCGGCGCGCTGGCAGTGAAGTTCTCGCCGGCGCCGCTGCGCGTCGTCGGCAACCTGCCCTACAACATCTCGACCCCGATCCTGTTCCATCTGCTCGGCTTCGCGCACCTGATCGCCGACCAGCACTTCATGCTGCAGAAGGAAGTGATCGACCGCATGGTCGCCCGTCCGGCCACCTCCGACTACAGCCGCCTGAGCGTGATGCTGCAATGGCGCTATGCAATGGACAACGTGCTGTTCGTGCCGCCGGAGAGCTTCGACCCGCCGCCGCGCGTCGACAGTGCCGTGGTCCGCATGGTGCCCCTGGCGGAGCCGCCCGCGGTGAACGCCGAGCGCCTCGGCGAGATCGTCCAGGTTGCTTTCAGCCAGCGCCGCAAGCTGCTGCGCCACACCCTCGGCAAATGGCTCGACCAGCACGCCTTCGCCGGCACCTTCGACACCCAGCGCCGCGCCGAGGAAGTGCCGGTCGCCGAGTACGTCACCCTCGCCCAAACCGTCCAGCCATAAAAAAAGCCCGCCGAAGGCTGGGCTTTGTTCGTGAAACACCGCGGAACCGGCTTTGCCGGGCCGCTGGTGTTGCCCCCGGTAGGGGGTGGGCGTCCCGAC
The DNA here is from genome assembly GCF_052114385.1 of Variovorax sp. M-6. Classification (NCBI taxonomy): domain Bacteria; kingdom Pseudomonadati; phylum Pseudomonadota; class Betaproteobacteria; order Burkholderiales; family Comamonadaceae; genus Variovorax; species Variovorax sp. M-6. Next base: position 131,252 of record NZ_JBFREQ010000017.1, read on the forward strand.
ACGAAGTGCGGGACAACCTGGGGGCGAGCAACAGTCAGGCTGCCGCGAGCCAGTACCCGGCGTTGAAAGGGCTGCTCATGCGCAGCGCCAGGGGCGACACGTCGACGAGCTTGTCGGTCGGCATCTTTTCTGCCGCCGGGTCGGAATTCGGAAGGTCGATGCCTGGAGCCGGAGCGGCGGCATTGTCCTGCGAAGCCTCGTTCGCCCGTTCTGCTTGGCTGGTGTGTGCAGAACGGGCTACAGAAAAGAATAGAAGCACCTGAACGGTATCTTCCGGTCTCCCCAGTAGTCGGAGGCGTCGCGGAAGATGTCGAGCAGTTGCTCGCGTGCTTCCTTGTCGAACTTGGCATTGGCCGGGATCTGCTCGAGCACGATGACGAAACCCGGCTGCGGGCCCGATTTGTGCAAGGGATCGGTCATGCAGTCGTACAACGCGTCGAAGTTCTTGCCGAAGTGCTGCGGAAAGGTGAATTGCTGGGCAATCRGGTCAAGCACGTCCTGCTTGGTCTGGGCGTTGCCCAGGTTGGCGTAAAGGAAGTGCTGACCGGCCGCATGCGCCGCTTCCTGCAGGTCGTTCACGCGGAAGGCGCGAATCGACTGCACGATGTTGGGTCGCACTGCACGAAGGGATAAAGTCATCTCCGCTGGTCTTTCCATGGTTGTCGTCATCATTTCTTCGGTGCGCCTCACGGCGCCGCTCCAATCCTGTTGCTCACTCATGGCACGATCCGCCTGAAGCTCGCGTAGTGGTCTGCCGTATACCAGCACACCGATGGTGTCGTGCGCTCGCCTCCACAGACGATGCGCTTGGCACCACGATCACGCGAACCGGGCGTATCGACCGTGTACTCTCGGTAGTGGCCTCGCCGTTCCTGCGGCAGCAGGCGTTCGCGGTTGCCGAACACCGTGCCGTCTTTTTCGTGCCGGAAAGGTCCACCGTTGAAAATGGCCCCGTAGGTACGCTGGCCCTGCACCGGCAGTTCGGCCAGCGCGACCGTTTCCTGCGCCGGTGTGCCGGCGCGGGTGCCGAACCATTCGCGAGCCTGGACTCCCGCCGTCAGGGCCACCAGCAAAACGCCAGTGAGCGCAAACTTTGAAACCGGGGACGAGATCGAGGCGTAAGCCGCCATGGGGCACCAGAAGGAAAAGAGCGAGAACCGAACCGGCGGGCCAACCTTGGGGTTAACCCGCAAATTCAAGCCCGCAAGTGTGCACCAGGGACGCGCAAATAGCAAGCACCTGCTCAATCTTTGAGCAGGTGAAAGGGGGAAACAGCGCTCTGGAAGTTAGCGGTCGCTGTCGTCTCTTCTCTTATCGCTCTGCGTTGGCATCCGCCACGGTCAGCGCTGTCATGTTCACGATCCGGCGCACGGTGGCGCTCGGCGTGAGAATGTGCACAGGTTTGGCCGCTCCGAGCAGCACCGGGCCGATCGCGATGTTGCCGCCGGCCGCCGTCTTGAGCAGGTTGTAAGAAATGTTGGCCGAATCGATGTTCGGGAATACCAGCAGATTGGCGTTGCCCGCCAGGGCGCTGTGCGGCATGACGGCGGCGCGCTGCTTGCCGTCGAGCGCCACGTCGCCGTGCATCTCGCCGTCGACTTCCAGCCAGGGTGCCTGGACGCGGAGCAGGTCGAGCGTGCGGCGCATCTTGACGGCGCTCGGCTGGTTGCTGCTGCCGAAGTTGGAGTGCGACAGCAGCGCAGCCTTGGGCTTGAGGCCGAAGCGCATCATTTCCTCGGCCGCCATGGTCGTGATTTCGGTCAGTTCCTCGGGCGTCGGATCGTAGTTGACGTGCGTGTCGACCAGGAACACCTGGCGATCCGGCAGCAAAAGGCCGTTCATGCAGGCGTAGATCGGCACGTCCTGCGACGTGCTGGGGCAGCCGCCCGGGCGACGGCCGATCACCTGGTCGATGTAGTGCAGGTGCAGCGCCGTGGTGCCCCAGGTGCCGCAGATCAGGCCATCGACGTCGCCCTTGTGCAGCAGCATCGCGCCGATCAGGGTCAGGCGGCGGCGCATCTCGATCTTGGCGGTCTGCACCGTCGTGCCCTTGCGCTCGGTCATGCGGTGGTAGGTCTGCCAGAAATCGCGGTAGCGGTGGTCCTGCTCGACATTGACGATGTCGTAGTCGAGCTCTTCCTTGAGGCGCAGGCCGAACTTCTCGATGCGCTGCGCGATGATGGCCGGACGGCCGATCAGCGTGGGCCGTGCGATGCCTTCGTCGACCACGATCTGGGCCGCGCGCAGCACGCGTTCTTCCTCGCCTTCGCTGTACGCAACCCGCTTCTTCGGCGCGCGCTTGGCGGCATCGAAGATCGGTTTCATCATGGTGCCCGAGGTGTAGACGAAGGTCTGCAGCTTGTCGCGGTAGGCATCGAGGTCGGTGATCGGGCGCAGCGCCACGCCGCTTTCGGCCGCTGCCTTGGCGACCGCGGGCGCGATCTTCATCATCAGCCGGGGGTCGAAGGGCTTCGGGATCAGGTATTCGGGCCCGAACGTGAGCTTCTCGCCCACGTAGGCCGCTGCCACGCGCTCGCTTTGCTCCGCCTGTGCCAGCTCGGCGATCGCGTGCACCGCCGCCACTTCCATCTCGTCGGTGATGGTGGTCGCGCCGCAGTCCAGCGCACCGCGAAAGATGTAGGGGAAGCACAGGACGTTGTTGACCTGGTTCGGGTAGTCGGTGCGGCCGGTCGCCATGACGACGTCGTCGCGCACCGCATGCGCGTCTTCCGGCGAGATCTCGGGACTCGGATTGGCCAGCGCGAAGATCACCGGCTTGGCCGCCATCTTGGCGACCATCGCCGGCTTCAGCACACCGCCGGCCGACAGGCCGAGGAACACGTCGGCGCCCTCGATGATGTCGTTGAGCGTGCGCGCGTCGGTCTTCTGCATGTACTGGCGCTTGTCGTCGTCCATCAGCTCGGTGCGGCCTTCGTAGACCACGCCGGCGAGGTCGGTCACGTACACGTTCTCGCGCTTCAGGCCGACCTTGAGCAGCAGGTTCAGGCAGGCCAGCGCCGCGGCGCCCGCGCCCGAGGTCACGAGCTTGACCTGGCCGATGTCCTTGCCGACCACTTTCAGCCCGTTGAGCATCGCGGCCGCCACGGTGATCGCGGTGCCGTGCTGGTCGTCGTGGAAGACCGGAATCTTCATGCGGCGGCGCAGCTCGCGTTCGACGTAGAAGCAGTCGGGGGCCTTGATGTCCTCGAGGTTGATGGCGCCGAAGGTCGGCTCGAGTGCGGCGATGACCTCCACCAGCTTGACCGGATCCTTCTCGTCGATCTCGATGTCGAAGACATCGACGCCGGCGAACTTCTTGAACAGCACGCCCTTGCCCTCCATCACCGGCTTGGACGCCAGCGGCCCGATGTCGCCCAGGCCCAGCACCGCGGTGCCGTTGGTGATGACGCCGACCAGGTTGCCGCGCGCCGTGTACTTGAAGGCGTTGACCGGGTCCTTGACGATCTCTTCGCAAGGCGCCGCGACGCCGGGCGAATAGGCCAGCGCCAGGTCGCGCTGGTTGACCATCTGCTTGGTGGCGGCGATCGAGATCTTGCCCGGCACCGGATGCTCGTGGTACTCGAGCGCGGCGCGGCGCAGCTCGGCGCGCTTGTCTTCGGGCGTGGGGATCTGCGAAGTCGAATCGGACATTGGCCGTGCCTCCTGTGACGCTTCTTGTAAAGGGCGCCGATTGTAGACCTCGATTTGCGCCTTGCCCGGGCGCGGGGCGCCGACCCGGCCACCTTGGCGGAAAGTGGCTACTGCTATCTCTTCTTCTTAGTCTTCCTATTTAGATTAGTAGTAGTAGTAAGGGATGCCCTTCGCTGTGGACAGGGTCATTTTCTTCTTTTGCGACAAAGACTTGCCGCAGCCCGCTGGCTGTGCGCAGCCGCGCTTCGGTGCTGTCGCCGCGAGGCGAACAACTTCGGGCGAAGCGACTTGCCTGTGGACAAGTGCCGTCTTGTGCCGGAACTGTCCCCAGGGTTGTCCTTGGCGGGCACTGTGGCAATATGCCCGGCTCAGAAGACCCCCGCAACGAGGAGCAACCATGGCGCTGATGGATTTCATCAAGAAGCAGTTCATCGACATCATTCAGTGGACCGAGACCGGCGACGGCACGCTGGCCTGGCGGTTCCCGATGGCGGACATGGAAATCCAGAACGGCGCGTCGCTGACGGTGCGCGAGTCGCAGGTCGCGGTGTTCGTCAACGAAGGCCAGGTCGCCGACGTGTTCGGCCCGGGCATGTACAAGCTCACGACGCAGACGCTGCCGGTCCTGACCTACCTCAAGAACTGGGACAAGCTCTTCGAGTCGCCCTTCAAGAGCGACGTCTATTTCTTCAGCACGCGCCAGCAGGTCGACCAGAAATGGGGCACGCCGCAACCGATCACGGTGCGCGACAAGGACTTCGGCGCGGTCCGGCTGCGCGCCTTCGGCAACTTCAGCTTCCGCGTCGGCGACGCCAAGCTGTTCCACACCGAGATCTCGGGCACGCGCGACATCTACACGGTGGCCGATCTCGACGGCCAGTTGCGCGGCCTCCTGCTGCAGAACATCAGCAATGCGATCGCGGCCAGCGGCGTTCCTTTTCTCGACCTGGCAGCCAACCAGATCCAGTTCGCGGAGGCGCTGGCCAGGCAGTTGGTCCCCGAGTTCGCCAAGATCGGGATTCAGCTCGAGAACATCACGGTCCAGAACGTCTCGCTGCCGGAAGAGCTGCAGAAGATCCTCGATCAGAAGATCGGCATGGGCATGGTCGGCAACGACATGGGCAAGTTCATGCAATACCAGACCGCGCAGGCGATCCCGAAGTTTGCCGAGGGCGCGGGCGCCGGCGGCGGCATCGCGGGCGATGCCATGGGGCTTGGCGCCGGCGTCGCGCTGGGCCAGGTGCTGGCGCAGAACCTGGCGCAGGGACTGCAGGCGCAGCCCGCCGCGGCGCAGCAGCAGCCCGCGGTCGCGGTGGTGAATCCGGCCGATGTGATGGCCACGCTCGAGAAGCTCGGTGAGCTGAAGGCCAAGGGCATCCTCACGCAGGAAGAATTCGACGCCAAGAAGGCGGAGCTGCTGAAAAAACTCGTGTGACGGACAGCGGTAGCCAGCGCTACTACCGCGCGCCTTGCCCCGGCTGCGGTGCGCCGGTCGAATTCCGATCGGCGCAATCGACGCACGCGGTCTGCCCCTATTGCCAGAGCACCGTGGTGCGCCAGGGCGAGACGCTGGCGCGCACCGGCAAGATGGCCGAGCTGTTCGACGACTTCAGCCCGCTGCAGCTGTTCGCCGCCGGCCGCATCGAAGGCCAGCCCTTCGCGCTGGTGGGCCGGCTGCAGTACCGCTATGCCGGCGGCCGTTGGACCGAATGGATCGCCGCGCTCGATGGCGAGCGCACCGGCATCCTGAGCGAGGACAACGGCGCCTTCGTCTTCACCTTGCCTTTCGAACTGCAGCGCGCCGCGCCGCCGGCGGTCGAGCTGCGCGTCGGCGCGACCACCGCCTTCAATGGCCAGAACTACACGGTGGCCTCGAACGAGCAGGTGGCGCTGGTCTCGGCCCAGGGCGAGCTGCCGCGCTTGCCCGAGCTCGGCCGCCCCTTCGCGGTGGTCGAGCTGCGCAACGACCAGGGGCAGGTGCTCAGCCTGGACTACGACACCGATCCGCCTGGCGCCTACCTCGGCCGCGCGGTGCGGCTCGAGGACCTGCAGCTCACCGGCTTGCGCGACGAATCGGCCAAGGACGAAAAGGGCCGCAGCTTCAACTGCCCGAACTGCGGCTCGCCGGTGACGGTCAACCTGGCCGACAGCAAGAGCATCACCTGTCCGTCCTGCAACGCGATCATCGATCTGTCGCAAGGCATCGGCGGCGAACTTCGGCATGCGGCCCAGCACGAGCCGGTACAGCCGCTGATCGCACTCGGCAGCATCGGCCAGTTGCAGGGCGTCGACTGGCAGGTGGTCGGTTTCCAGCACCGCATGGGCGTGGCGCCCGGCGACGACGAGCACTTCGGCTGGAGCGAATACCTGCTGTTCAACAAGAAGCGCGGCTTCAGTTTCCTGGTCGATGCCGAAGACGGCTGGAGCATGGTGAAGCCGACCACCGGCGCCCCGAGCATGGCCGAGAGCGGCGCCCGCGCCACGTACCTGGGCAAGGTCTACCAGCAGCAGTACGCCTACAACGCCGAGACCGGCTATGTGGCGGGCGAGTTCTACTGGCAGGTCGAGCGCGGGCAGAAGACCTTCCATCGCGATTTCGCCAACGGCAGCGCGCTGCTGTCGATGGAGCGTTCGGCCAACGAACTGACCTGGTCGTCCGGCAGCAGGATCGACAGCGCGGCGGTGGCGGCGGCGTTCAAGCTCGATCGCAAGAAGGACATGTTCAAGCGCAACGACGTGCTGCCGGTGAGCGCGGCGTCCAGCCTGGGCTGCGGCACCATCGTGCTGATCGTGGTGGTGATCATCGTGCTGCTGATCATCCTGAGCACCTGCAGCAGCGGGGGCGGCTCGCGCAGTGCGGGCGGTTCCTATGGCGGCTATTCGAGTGGCGGCGGCCACAAATGAAGTTTTTTATCGGAGGTTCTCATCATGGGAATTGAATGGTTGAAGCCGGACGTGATCTTCGGGTCGCTGGTCTACGCGGTGATCGGCGTGGCGGTCTTCTGGCTGGCCTTCCTGATCATCGACAAGCTCACGCCCTATGACCTGTGGCAGGAGATCGTCGAGAAGCAGAACATGGCATTGGGGCTCGTGGTGGCCGCGATGAGCCTCGGCATCTGCATCATCGTCGCCGCGGCCATCCATTGAGCGAGGCGGCCTTGTCCGCGCGCCCGATCGAGCGCAGCGGCCCGCAACCGGTCGAGATCGCGCTGCTCGCCAGCGTCTTCGTGGTCGCGGCCTGCGGGCTGGTCTACGAGCTCAGCGCGGCGGCACTGAGCTCCTATCTGCTGGGCGACTCGGTGCTGCAGTTCAGCACCATCATCGGCACCTACCTGTTCGCGATGGGCGTGGGTTCCTGGCTCTCGCGATACTTCGAGCGCCAGCTGCCGGCGCATTTCCTGCGCATCGAGCTCATGGTGGCACTGGTCGGCGGTGCGCTGCCGGCACTGCTCTTCATTGCCAATGCCTACGCTCCGGGCGCCTTCCGGTTGCTGCTCTACGGGCTGGTGCTGGTGGTCGGCACGCTGGTGGGGCTCGAGATCCCGCTGGTGATGCGGATTCTGCGGCGCAACGTCGCGCTCAAGGACCTGGTGTCGCAGGTGCTGACCTTCGACTACCTGGGCGCGCTCGCGGTCTCGATCGCGTTCCCCCTGCTGCTGGTGCCGCAGCTCGGCATGATCCGCACCGGCCTTCTGTTCGGGTTCATGAATGCGGCGGTCGCCGTGTGGGCGTTGTGGCTGTTCCGGCACGAACTGCGCCGCGTCGGCATGCATGCGCTGGCCTGCGGGCTGGCGCTGGTCGCGCTGCTGGCGGCCTTCGTGTTCGCCGACCGCATCACGACGCTGGCCGAGGACAAGTTCTACCAGGACCGCATCGTCTTCAGCGAAAGCTCGCCCTACCAGCGCATCGTGGTCACGCGCGGCGCCGCCGGGCACCGGCTGTTCCTGAACGGCAACCTGCAGTTCGCCGAGCGCGACGAGTACCGCTACCACGAGGCGCTGGTGCATCCGGTGATGGCGGCGCACGGCGCGCCGCGCAAGGTGGCGGTGCTCGGCGGCGGCGACGGCATGGCGGTGCGCGAGATCCTCAAGTACCCGTCGGTCGAGAGCGTGACGCTGGTGGAACTCGACCCGAACATGACCCGGCTCTTCAGCGAGCACGAGACGCTGGCCGCGCTGAATGGCCACGCGCTGAATTCACCGAAGCTGCGCATCGTCAACACCGATGCCTTCCAGTGGCTGCAGCAGCCGGGCGAGGTCTTCGACGTCATCGTGGTCGACTTTCCGGATCCGACCAACTTCGCGATCGGCAAGCTCTACACGAACTCCTTCTACGCGCTGCTCGACCAGCGGCTGGCGGCCAGCGGCTATGCCGTCGTCCAGACCACCTCGCCGCTGGTCGCGCGCAAGAGCTTCTGGACCGTGGCAACCACCATCGAATCGGTCGGCCTCACGGCGACGCCCTATCACGCGCACGTACCGAGCTTCGGCGAGTGGGGCTACATCATCGCGAGCCGGCGGCCGTTCCGGATGCCCGATGCGCTGCCCGAGGGGTTGCGCTTCCTGTCGCTGCCGACGCTGCCTTTGCTGTTCGACTTTCCGCGCGACATGGCGCGGGTGCCGGCCGAGGTGCATCGGTTGTCCAACCAGACCCTGGTGACCACCTACGAGCGCGAATGGGGGAGATGAGCACACCCCCAGGTTGGCTCACTGCGTGTAGCCGCCCACCCCCTCGCCGGGGGCAATACCAGCGGCCCGGCAAAGCCGGTTCCGCGGTATTTCTGGAATGGATGCATGAGGCGCCGTGAGTTTCTTGGCGCGCCGGTCGCCGTTGCGGCTGCGCTGGCAGGGTGCGAGGCGCGGCACGACATCGAGGGCGGCTTCATCGGCATCGACGTGGCGCGTGGGCATGCCCTGCGCGACGGCACGCTGCGCGGCGGTGCCGCGCCGGATGCCGTTCGCCGCACGCAGGTCGTGATCGCCGGCGGGGGCGTCGCCGGCCTGGCGGCGGCGCGGGCATTGCGCCTGTCGGGCATCGAGGATTTCGTGCTGCTTGAACTCGAGGACAGGGCCGGCGGCAACAGCCGCGCCGGCGCGGTGCAGGGCATCGCCTGCCCGCTCGGCGCCCACTACCTGCCGTTGCCCGGCGACGAGGCGCACGAGGTGCAGGACCTGCTCGAGGAGCTGGGCCTGCGCCGTCGCGTCGCGGGCCGCTGGGAATACGACGAGCGCCACCTCTGCCACAGCCCGCAGGAGCGCCTGTTCTTCCAGGGAGCTTGGCAGGAGGGCCTGCTGCCGGTGCAGGGGGTAGGCAACGACACGCTGGCCCAGTACCGGCGCTTTTCGCAACGCGTGGAGGCCTTGCGGCACGCAGCGCGCTTCTCGATCCCGACACTGCGCGCGGTGCCCGCGCCGGCCCTGCTGGCACTCGACGCGCTGTCTTTCGAGGCCTGGCTCGAGCGCGAGGGCCTCGGCGATGCGCACCTGCGCTGGTATCTCGACTACTGCTGCCGCGACGACTATGGCGCCGGCCTGGCCCATGTCTCGGCCTGGGCCGGCATCCACTATTTCGCCAGCCGGCACGGCTTCCATGCACCGGGCGAAGACGGCGGCGATCGAGAGGCGGTGCTGGCCTGGCCCGAGGGCAATGCCTGGCTGGCCCAGCGGCTTGCGCAGCCCCTCGGCGATCGGCTGCGCACCGGCCAGGCCGTCACGCGGATCGCCGACACGCGCAATGGCGTGGAGATCGATGCGATCGACATCGCCACCGGGTCACGGGTGCGCTGGCAGGCCGCGCGGTGCATCGTCGCGCTGCCGGTGTTCATTGCCGCGCGCGTGGTCGAGGCGCCGCCCGAGCCGTTGCGCCAAGCCGCTGCGTCGACGCGCTACGCGCCCTGGCTGGTCGCCAACATCCATGTGCGGGCGCCACTGGCCGACCGGCCCGGCGCGGCCCCGAGCTGGGACAACGTGGTCTATGGCGCCCGGGGTCTCGGCTACGTCGACGCGCGGCATCAGACCCTGGATCCGACGCCGCGCGCCACGGTCCTGACCTGGTACCGGCCGCTGGGGCCCAGCACCTGGGACGGCACCGATGGCCGCCGCCAGTTGCTGGCCCGGCCCTGGGCCGGCTGGCGCGACGATCTGCTGGCGGAGCTTTCGGCGCCCCACCCCGACCTCGCCGGGCTGGCGACCCGGATCGACATCACGCGCTACGGCCATGCGATGGCGATCCCCGCACCCGGCCAGCTGGCGAGACTCGGTGCGCACGGCCGCATCGCCGCCGGCCGCCTGGCCTTCGCCCACGGCGACTGGTCCGGCTACTCGATCTTCGAGGAGGCCTTCACGCGCGGGCACCTGGCGGCGGCGACGGCCTGAGCGCGGGGGCTCAGTCGCGCATCAGCGCTTCGATCTCGTCGGCCTTGACCGGCACGCCGCGCGAGATCAGCTCGCACCCGGTTTCGGTGACGATGGCGTCGTCTTCGATGCGGATGCCGATGTTGTGGAACTGTTCCGGCACGCCCTCCGCCGCCCGCACGTAGATGCCGGGTTCGATGGTCAGCACCATCCCCGGGTGCAGGATCCGGCTGGGCCGGTTCTGGATGAGTTCATTGGACAGCGGGTCCCTGCGCTCGCTCACTTCGCCGAGCTGCGTGGGCTCGATGTAGCTGCCGCAGTCGTGCACGTCCATGCCGAGCCAATGGCCGGTGCGGTGCATGTAGAAGGGGAAGTACGCGCGCTTCTCGATCACGTCGTCGACACCGCCGACCTTGTCGGCATCGAGCAGCCCCAGGTCCAGCATGCCCTGCGACAGCACCCTCACGGTGGCGTCGTGGGGATCGGTGAAACGCTGTCCCGCCCGGGTCGCCGCCACGGCGGCGTCCTGACTGGCCAGCACCAGGTCGTACAGGGCGCGCTGCGGGCCGGTGAATCTGCCGTTGGCCGGAAAGGTACGGGTGATGTCGCTGGCATAGCCGTCCAGCTCGCAGCCGGCGTCGATCAGTACCAGTTCGCCGTCGCGCACCGGCGCCGCATCGGCGCGGTAGTGCAGCACGCAGGCATTGGCGCCCGCCGCGACGATCGAGCCGTAGGCCGGGTACTGCGAGCCGCCGAGGCGGAATTCATGCAGCAGCTCGGCGTCGAGGTGGTACTCGCGCACTTCCCGGCCTTCGCGCAGCATGCGCGCCGACAGCCGCATCGCGCGGATATGGGCTTTGGCGCTGATCTGGGCCGCGCGGCGCATGGTGTCCTGCTCGGCGGCATCCTTCACCAGCCGCATCTCGTCGAGCGGGCCGCACAGGTCGCGCTGCTCTTCCGGGCACAACGCGCCGTAGCGCACGCGCCCGCGCACGGCGGAGAGCCAGCCGTCGACCCGCGTCTCCAGCCCCTTGTGGGTCGCGAACGGATACCAGACGACGCTCTTGTTCTCGAGCAGGCGCGGCAGCCGGGCATCGAGCTCCTCGATCGAATAGGCCTCGTCCACGCCCAGCGCCGCCGGCGCGGCCTCCGGGCCCAGCCGGTATCCGTCCCAGATCTCGCGCTCCAGATCCTTGGGAGCACAGAACAGCGTCGATTGCCCGTCGCCGGAGAGCACCAGCCAGGCATTCGGCTCGCTGAAGCCCGTCAGGTAATAGAAGTAGCTGTCGTGCCGGTACAGGAAGTCGCTGTCGCGATTGCGCTGTCGCTCCGGTGCCGTCGGGATGATGGCAATTCCGCCCTTTCCTATAGTAGAAGAAAGTTGTAATCGACGAGGCTCTTGATAATTTGCGGTCATAAGGTCACTATGCGCTACGGATGTAACACCGCCAGGGAGCGGGCGAAAAACATCAAGAAAGGATTTGCAAGAACGGTTGCCCGGTCAGAACTCCCCACGTACAAACCCCCAACTTTGTTATTTTGGAGGCGTTTTTGTTGAAAGTTCTACACAAGAGCACGATTTTGCTCGCAGTAGCCGCAGCCGTACTGGCGGGCTGTGGTGGTGGCGGGGGTGGAGGCGGTGGGGGGCTCCCTGCTCTTGGTGCTGGAACCGTGGGCTCAGGGTCGACGGCGCAAGCTGCAACCACCACCGGCAGCGGCAGTGCCCTCGCGACGGGCCCGGCCTTGGAGCATGACATCGTCGACGGCTCGCTGGCGATCTCGGCTCCTGCCTATCGCGACATGGCGGCCCAAATGGGCAAGGATGCCGGTCTCGCCTATCGCTACGGTCCGGATGCCGCGGCCTACGCGGTGGGCAACTCGGGCATTCCGACGCTGTTTGCGAAGGACGCTGCCACCCCGCTCGACATTCCCAATCGCGGCCTTTTGCCGGGCACCTGGCAGGTCGCCGGTCCGCCGCAAGCCGATGCCGGCCTCTATTCCACGAACTGGGCCAACCTGGCGTATGTCGCGGACGATTCGACGCAACGCATGGGGGCCACCGACATCCAGGTGTCGGGCTACCAGTACAACGTCTTCGCGCAGACGCCCCAGATCAGCTGGACGATCGGCGGGGCGACGGGCGGCAATCTCGACAGCATCAATGCGAAGGCCTACAAGGCCGCCGGCCTCGTCAACGGGGATCCGGTGGCGGTGGGTCGGTGCAGCGGACGTTCGGGCTTCTGCAACCAGAGTCTGGTGGTCTACCAGAACGGTTTGATCGGCACCACCGGCTCCAACACCTCGAGCACCCAGACCACGGTGAAACTGCCGGCCAACAAGGTGCCGACCGGCATCGCGGTGACCAACAACAGCGAATTCGCGCTGGTCACGGTCTGGGACACGACCGCCCTCAAGGGCCAGGTCGCGGTGGTTGCGCTGGCCGGCCTGTGCAACAACTGCGATCCCTACAAGAASAMCRACATCGACTACTGGAACGAGTGGGYKKCGCCGTACCCCGGTCTGATGAATGTGGGCGTCATCGCCTTCATGAAGATCCTGGGCTATGTCGACCTGCCGGGCATGACGGCGCCGACCGAGATCTCGGTCACCACGGGCATGGACCAGTGGGGCACCTTGCTGCCCGACGGCGTCTTCCTGGGCTACAGGACGCCGCTGACCAACCAGACCAACCGCCAGAGCTTCCTGAGCGGCGGCAGCAACTACGGCCGGTACCCCAAGAGCGGCGTGGCGGTGGTGATCTCCAAGTCGGARCAGAAGGTGGCCTTCATCGACCTGAAGCCGTTGTTCACCTACGTCAACAGCGTCTACTTCGRGGGCGACCTGGCGACCTTCACGTCGAGGATGGCGAGCCTCGGGCAGGCCGACAACCAGTGGCCCTACACCTTCGCGCAGCARCCTTCGCAGATGCCGACGGTGGCGAAGACGGTGTCGCTGTCGGGCCGGCCGACGGCGGTGAAGGCCAGCCTCTACGGCAGCGCGACGCGCGCCTGGATCGCGACGCAGGACGGCACGATGCACATCTACAGCCTGGACGGCTATGCCTCGGGCGGTGCGGCTCCGTCGCCCTCGCCGAATGCCTTCACGGAGGTTGGCACGGTCACGGGCCTCGGACGCAATCCGACCTCGATCGCGACGTCCAAGGCTGAGCCGACCAACACCAGCAG
>NZ_JBFREQ010000018.1:0-133043 GCF_052114385.1 Variovorax sp. M-6
CAAGGAAATGGTCATGCCCGGCGACAACGTGTCGATCACGGTCAAGCTGATCAACCCGATCGCGATGGAAGAAGGCCTGCGCTTCGCCATCCGTGAAGGCGGCCGCACCGTGGGCTCGGGCGTCGTGGCGAAGATCCTCGACATCTGATCACGGATTCCACAGGGGTATAGCTCAATTGGCAGAGCGTCGGTCTCCAAAACCGAAGGTTGTAGGTTCGATTCCTACTGCCCCTGCCACTTAGGTGGCTCCGAAAAGCAGCCCGCCATAGCCTGACGGGAGGCAAAAAAAGCCCGTCACAGCCTGACGGGCTTCGGCGTCTCAGAAGACGCATTGAATTGAAGGCCGCAAGGCCGCAGGAACAAAGCCCAAGATGGCCACTTCTCAAATCGAAACCGTCAGTACCAACGCGGACAAGGCCAAGCTGGCTGCGGCCGTCGTGCTGGCGGTGGGCGCCATCGTTGCGTTCTATCTGCTCTCGCGCCAGGGTGCGGTGGTGCAGTGGGTCGCTTTGCTGGTCGGCCTCGCGGCTGCCGTGGGTGCGTTCGGAAGCTCCGAGAGCGGCCGCCAGCTGTGGGCCTTCGGTCGCGATTCGTGGCGCGAGGTCAAGAAGGTTGTCTGGCCGACGCGCAAGGAAACGATCCAGATGACGGCTTACGTGTTCGCCTTCGTGGCGATCATGTCCATCTTCCTTTGGCTCACCGACAAGACGCTCGAATGGGTGTTTTTCGACCTCATTCTGGGCTGGAGAAAATAATGACTGACGAAGCCGTCGAAGCAGAAGCCACGCCGGAAATCAATCCGCTGCTGGCCCCCGCGAGCAACCCGGACCTGCGTTGGTACGTGGTGCACGCGTATTCCGGCATGGAAAAGGCTGTCGAGCGCAACATCCTCGAGCGCATCAACCGCGCGGGCATGCAAAGCAAGTTCGGCCGCATCCTGGTGCCGACCGAAGAAGTGGTCGAGATCAAGAACGGCCAGAAGCGCACCACCGAGCGTCGTTTCTTCCCGGGCTATGTCCTGGTCGAGATGATCATGGATGACGAGAGCTGGCACCTGGTGAAGCACACCAACAAGGTCACGGGCTTCGTCGGCGGCGCCAAGAACCGCCCGGCCCCGATTTCCCAGAAGGAAGTCGAGGACATCGTGAACCAGATGCAGCAGGGCACCGAGAAGCCGCGCCACAAGGTCGAGTTCATCGTCGGCGAGTTCGTGCGCGTCAAGGAAGGCCCGTTCACCGACTTCAACGGCACGGTCGAGGAAGTCAACTACGAGAAGAGCAAGGTGCGCGTGTCGGTCATGATTTTCGGCCGCGCGACGCCTGTGGAGCTCGAGTTCAGCCAGGTAGAGAAAACCTGAGACCTTGCGGGACAGACCACGCGAAGCGTGCTCTAAGCCTGAGACATTGTGGGACAGACCACGCGAAGCGTGCTCTGTCCTCAACCGATTAGATCTTCGCGCTACCCGACTCGGCGCGAAGAGTTGCAGAAAGAGTCGTCAACCCCGGGGAGCTGCGGCTGAAAAAGCCAAGGCGTCATCACCCGCAAGGAGAAAAGCATGGCGAAAAAAATCGTCGGCTTCATCAAGCTGCAAGTCCCAGCTGGTAAAGCCAATCCCTCACCGCCGATCGGTCCCGCTCTGGGCCAACGCGGTTTGAACATCATGGAATTCTGCAAGGCGTTCAACGCGCAGACCCAAGGCGTCGAGCCGGGCCTGCCGCTGCCGGTGGTCATCACCGCGTTCGCCGACAAGAGCTTCACCTTCATCATCAAGACGCCGCCGGCGATCACCTTGATCAAGAAGGCCATCAAGCTCGAGAAGGGTTCCGCACGTCCGCACCTGGACAAGGTCGGCAAGATCACTCGCGCGCAGCTCGAGGAAATCGCCAAGGCCAAGATGAAGGACCTGACCGCTGCCGATCTGGACGCCGCGGTTCGCACCATCGCCGGCTCGGCCCGTTCGATGGGCGTGAATGTGGAGGGCGTGTAAATGGCCAAGATCACCAAGAAGCAAAAAGCCCTCGTGGGCAAGGTCGACAGCAACAAGCTGTACGCGCTGGCCGATGCCATCGGTCTCGTGAAGGAAGCCGCCACCGCCAAGTTCGATGAGTCCATCGACGTCGCGGTGCAGCTCGGCATCGACGCGAAGAAGTCGGACCAGGTCGTGCGTGGCGCCGTCGTGCTGCCCAACGGCACCGGCAAGACCAAGCGCGTGGCCGTGTTCGCCCAGGGCGCCAAGGCTGAAGAAGCCAAGGCCGCCGGCGCCGACATCGTCGGCATGGACGACCTGGCAGCGATGGTGAAGGCTGGCGACATGCCCTTCGACGTCGTGATCGCCGCACCGGACGCGATGCGCGTGGTCGGTACGCTGGGCCAGATCCTCGGCCCGCGCGGCCTGATGCCGAACCCCAAGGTCGGCACCGTGACGCCCGACGTCGCGACCGCCGTCAAGAACGCCAAGGCTGGCCAGGTCCAGTTCCGCGTCGACAAGGCCGGCATCGTGCACGGCACGATCGGCCGCCGTTCGTTCGACACCGACAAGCTGCAGGGCAACCTCGCCGCGCTGATCGAAGCCCTGGTCAAGGCCAAGCCGGCGACCAGCAAGGGCGTGTACCTGCGCAAGGTCGCCGTGTCGTCGACGATGGGTCTGGGTGTCCGCGTGGACACGCAAACCATCGCCGCGAGCTGAGAGCGTTGATGAGATTTGCCTCGCCCGTCGAACGGTGAGGCGGATGTGGTGGGTCGTGGCAGCTTCGGTTGCCGCGAGCCATCCAAGACCGCTGGTGTGCAGGTCGCCTGCACTTAATCGCCCGACCTTCGTCAGGCAGCCAGCGCAGATGGCGACCCCACTGCAAGGAATTTGATTTTTTGTTCCGAAACAGTTGGTCGCTGCATGAAGCGCGATCCGAGGCTCCCGCCGAGGATCGCATTGAAAAGGAGTAGACCTTGAGTCTGAATCGCAGTGAGAAAGAAGCGGTCATCAGTGATGTGACCAGCCTCGCCGCAAAAGCTCAAACGCTCGTGATGGCGGAATACCGTGGCATCACGGTGGCCGATATGACCAAACTGCGCAACGAAGCGCGCAGCAAGGGTGTGACTCTCAGCGTGTTCAAGAACACGCTGGCACGCCGTGCTGTCGCTGGTAGCGCGTTTGAGATCGTCGGCGACCAGATGACCGGCCCGCTGATCTACGGCTTCTCCGAAGACGCTGTGGCTGCCGCGAAGGTGGTGGCCGATTTCGCGAAGACCAACGACAAGTTGGTCATTCGCGGCGGCGCATTCGGTGGCAAGGCCCTGGACGTCGACGGCGTGAAGCAACTGGCCAACATCCCTTCCAAGGAAGTGCTGCTGGCGCAATTGCTGGGCTTGATGCAATCCCCGATCTCTCGTACCGCCCGCGTGCTCGCGGCGCTGGCCGAGAAGCGTGGTGGTGGCGAAGCACAGGCGGAAGCTCCCGCCGCAGAAGGAGTCGCGGCTTAAGCGCGCGACTTTTGACCCAACTTATTTAGGAAACAAAAATGGCATTCGATAAAGACGCATTTCTGACCGCGCTCGACAGCATGACGGTCCTGGAACTCAACGACCTGGTCAAGGCCATCGAAGAGAAGTTCGGCGTGAGCGCCGCAGCCATGTCGGCTCCCGCAGCCGCCGGTGGCGCCGCTGCAGCAGTGGCCGAAGAGCAAACCGAATTCAACGTCATGCTGATGGATGCTGGCGCGAACAAGGTGTCGGCGATCAAGGCCGTGCGCGAAATCACCGGCCTGGGCCTCAAGGAAGCCAAGGACCTGGTGGAAGCCGCTCCCAAGGCTGTCAAGGAAGGCCTGTCGAAGGCTGACGCTGAAGCCGCCAAGAAGAAGCTGGAAGATGCCGGCGCCAAGGTGGAACTGAAGTAATTCAGTTCTCCCGAAGGGCTGGAGGTGCCGAAAGGCCCTCCAGCCTTTGCCGCTTTCAGAGCGCACCCAAAAACCGGCTCGATCCAGTCGATTTTTGAGTGTCTTCTGACCCCGACTGCAGAAGACCCCCTTGGTTCGGGCGATGTGCAACGCATCGCCGTCCGCCAGGGCTGGTAGTGGCCAGCCGCCAAGGAGAGTGGTGCTCAGGCACCTCACCACGTCGCTGAAGATCTCAAGCTCCGGAGCTCTCATGGCCCAAACGTCCACGTACAGTTACACCGAACGCAAGCGCATCCGAAAGAATTTCGGCAACCGCGACAGCGTCGTCGAAATCCCCTACCTGCTGCAGATGCAGAAAGACGCGTACACCGCGTTCCTGCAAGCCGGCATCGCGCCCCAGAAACGCACCGTCGAAGGCCTGCAGGCCGCGTTCGACGCCGCCTTCCCGATCGTCTCGCACAACGGTTTCGTCGAGATGAAGTTCCTCGAGTACAACCTCGCGAAACCCGCCTTCGACGTCCGCGAATGCCAGACCCGTGGTCTCACGTTCGCCTCGGCCGTGCGCGCCAAGGTCCAGCTGATCATCTATGACCGCGAGTCGTCGACCTCGCAGTCGAAGGTGGTCAAGGAAGTCAAGGAGCAAGAGGTCTACATGGGCGAAGTGCCGCTCATGACCGACAAGGGCTCGTTCATCATCAACGGCACCGAGCGCGTCATCGTGTCGCAGCTCCACCGTTCGCCGGGCGTGTTCTTCGAGCACGACAAGGGCAAGACCCACAGCTCGGGCAAGCTGCTGTTCTCGGCCCGCGTGATTCCTTACCGCGGCTCGTGGCTCGACTTCGAGTTCGACCCGAAGGACATGCTGTACTTCCGCGTCGACCGTCGCCGCAAGATGCCGGTCACGATCCTGCTGAAGGCCATCGGCCTGAACCCGGAATCGATCCTGGCCAACTTCTTCGTCAACGACAACTTCCGCCTGATGGACAGCGGCGCGCAGATGGAGTTCGTCTCCGAGCGCCTGCGCGGCGAAGTCGCGCGCTTCGACATCACCGACAAGGCCGGCAAGGTCGTGGTCGCCAAGGACAAGCGCGTCACCGCGCGCCACACGCGCGAGCTCGAGCAGTCTGAAACCACGCACATCAGCGTGCCGGAAGACTTCCTGGTCGGCCGCGTCGTGGCCCGCAACATCGTCGACCCCGACACCGGCGAGATCCTGGCCAAGGCCAACGACGAACTGACCGAAGCGCTGCTGAAGAAGCTGCGCACGGCCGGCGTGCAGGACGTGCAGGCGATCTACACCAACGAACTCGACCAGGGCGCCTACATCTCGCAGACGCTGCGCATCGACGAGACGGTGGACGAATTCGCCGCCCGCGTGGCCATCTACCGCATGATGCGCCCCGGCGAGCCGCCGACGGAAGACGCGGTGCAGGCCCTGTTCCAGCGCCTGTTCTACAACCCGGACACGTACGACCTGTCGCGCGTCGGCCGCATGAAGTTCAACGCCAAGGTCGGCCGCGACGAATCGACCGGCCCGATGGTGCTGACCAACGAGGACATCCTGGCCGTGGTCAAGATCCTCGTCGACCTGCGCAATGGCCGCGGCGAAGTCGATGACATCGACCACCTGGGCAACCGCCGCGTGCGTTGCGTCGGCGAACTGGCCGAGAACCAGTACCGCACCGGCCTGGCGCGCATCGAGAAGGCCGTGAAGGAGCGTCTGGGCCAGGCGGAGCAAGAGCCGCTGATGCCGCACGACCTGATCAACAGCAAGCCGATCTCGGCCGCGCTGAAGGAATTCTTCGGCGCCTCGCAGCTGTCGCAGTTCATGGACCAGACCAACCCGCTGTCCGAGATCACGCACAAGCGTCGCGTCTCGGCCCTTGGCCCGGGCGGTCTGACCCGCGAACGCGCCGGCTTCGAAGTGCGCGACGTGCACGTCACGCACTACGGCCGCGTGTGCCCGATCGAAACGCCCGAAGGCCCGAACATCGGCCTGATCAATTCGCTGGCCCTGTACGCCCGCCTGAACGAATACGGCTTCATCGAGACGCCGTACCGCCGCGTGGTCGACAGCAAGGTCACGATGGACATCGACTACCTGTCGGCCATCGAGGAAGGCAAGTACGTCATCGCCCAGRCCAACGCGGCCCTCGACAAGGACGGCCGCCTGACCGGCGACCTGGTGTCGGCGCGTGAAACCGGCGAATCGATCCTGGTGAGCGCCGAGCGCGTCCAGTACATGGACGTGTCGCCGGCGCAGATCGTGTCGGTGGCGGCCTCGCTCGTGCCCTTCCTGGAGCACGACGATGCGAACCGCGCGTTGATGGGCGCCAACATGCAGCGCCAGGCCGTGCCTGTGCTGCGTCCCGAAAAGCCGTTCGTCGGTACCGGCATCGAGCGCGTCTCGGCCGTCGACTCGGGCACCGTGGTCACGGCCACCCGCGGCGGTATCGTCGACTACGTCGATGCGACCCGCATCGTGGTTCGCGTCAACGATGCCGAAGCCACCGCCGGTGAGGTCGGCGTCGACATCTACAACCTGATCAAGTACCAGCGTTCGAACCAGAACACGAACATCCATCAGCGCCCGATCGTCAAGCGCGGCGACAAGATCGCCAAGGGCGACGTGGTCGCCGACGGCGCGTCGACCGACCTGGGCGAGCTCGCGCTCGGCCAGAACATGCTGATCGGCTTCATGCCCTGGAACGGCTACAACTTCGAAGACTCGATCCTGATCAGCGAACGCGTCGTCGCCGAAGACCGCTACACCTCGATCCACATCGAGGAACTGGTGGTGATGGCCCGCGACACCAAGCTGGGTGCCGAGGAAATCACGCGCGACATCCCGAACCTGGCCGAGCAGCAGCTCAATCGCCTGGACGAATCCGGCATCATCTACGTCGGCGCCGAAGTGCAGCCGGGCGACACGCTGGTGGGCAAGGTCACGCCGAAGGGCGAGACCACGCTGACGCCTGAAGAGAAGCTGCTGCGCGCGATCTTCGGCGAGAAGGCCTCCGACGTGAAGGACACCTCGCTGCGCGTCGACCAGGGCTCGCAAGGCACCGTGATCGACGTCCAGGTGTTCACGCGCGAAGGCATCACGCGCGACAAGCGCGCCCAGCAGATCATCGACGACGAGCTGAAGCGCTTCCGCCTCGACCTGAACGACCAGCTGCGCATCGTCGAGGCCGACGCGTTCGACCGGATCGAGAAGCTCCTGACCGGCAAGACCGCCAACGGCGGCCCGAACAAGCTGGCCAAGGGCACCAAGCTCGACAAGGCGTACCTGACCTCGATCGAGAAGTTCCACTGGTTCGACATCCGTCCGGCGGAAGACGAAGTGGCGACGCAGCTCGAGTCGATCAAGAACTCGCTCGAGCAGACCCGCCACAGCTTCGACCTCGCGTTCGAAGAGAAGCGCAAGAAGCTCACGCAGGGCGACGAGCTGCCCGCGGGCGTGCTCAAGATGGTCAAGGTCTACCTGGCCGTCAAGCGCCGCCTGCAACCCGGCGACAAGATGGCCGGCCGCCACGGCAACAAGGGTGTGGTGTCGAAGATCGTTCCGGTCGAGGACATGCCGCACATGGCCGACGGCACGCCGTGCGACATCTGCCTGAACCCGCTGGGCGTGCCCTCGCGGATGAACGTCGGCCAGGTGCTCGAAGTGCATCTGGGCTGGGCCGGCAAGGGCATCGGCCAG
Source organism: Variovorax sp. M-6 (assembly GCF_052114385.1). Classification (NCBI taxonomy): domain Bacteria; kingdom Pseudomonadati; phylum Pseudomonadota; class Betaproteobacteria; order Burkholderiales; family Comamonadaceae; genus Variovorax; species Variovorax sp. M-6. The sequence continues at coordinate 7,594 of NZ_JBFREQ010000018.1, forward strand.
CGCATCGGAGACATGCTGCAAGCCGAAGCCAAGGTGGCCGAGCTGCGCAAGTTCATGGACGAGATGTACAACGGCTCGGGCCGCAAGGAAGACCTGAGCAAGCTCAGCGATTCCGACGTGCTCGAGATGGCGGCCAACCTGTCGAGCGGCGTGACCTTCGCGACCCCGGTGTTCGACGGCGCCTCGGAAGAGGAAATCCGCGGCATGCTGAAGCTCGCCTACCCGGACGAGATCGCCAAGCTCAAGGGCCTGACCGATACCCGCACGCAGGCCTACCTGTACGACGGCCGCACCGGCGACCAGTTCGAGCGTCCGGTCACCGTCGGCTACATGCACTTCTTGAAGCTGCACCACTTGGTGGACGACAAGATGCACGCCCGCTCGACCGGCCCGTACTCGCTGGTCACGCAGCAGCCGCTGGGTGGCAAGGCGCAGTTCGGCGGCCAGCGCTTCGGTGAAATGGAAGTGTGGGCGCTCGAGGCCTACGGCGCCGCCTACGTGCTGCAGGAAATGCTGACGGTGAAGTCCGACGACGTGCAGGGCCGTACCAAGGTGTACGAGAGCATCGTCAAGGGCGAACACTCGATCGAAGCCGGGATGCCGGAATCGTTCAATGTGCTGGTCAAGGAAATCCGTTCCTTGGGCCTGGACATTGAACTGGAACGCTCATAAGCCAACAAGGAAAGAGTCACATGAAGTCATTACTCGACCTGTTCAAGCAATTCACGCCGGACGAGCATTTCGATGCCATCCGCATCGGCATGGCCTCGCCCGAGAAGATCCGCTCGTGGTCCTTCGGCGAAGTGAAGAAGCCCGAGACCATCAACTACCGGACCTTCAAGCCCGAGCGCGACGGTCTCTTCTGCGCCAAGATCTTCGGCCCGATCAAGGACTACGAGTGCCTGTGCGGCAAGTACAAGCGCCTCAAGCACCGCGGCGTGATCTGCGAGAAGTGCGGCGTTGAAGTCACGCAGACCAAGGTGCGTCGCGAGCGCATGGGTCACATCGACCTGGCCGCGCCCTGCGCCCACATCTGGTTCCTGAAGTCGCTGCCGTCGCGCCTGGGCCTGGTGCTCGACATGACGCTGCGCGACATCGAACGCGTGCTGTATTTCGAAGCCTACGTGATCACCGACCCCGGCATGACTCCGCTGAAGAAGTTCGGCATCATGTCCGAGGACGACTATGACGCGAAGCGCAAGGAATACGGCGACGAGTTCATCGCCAAGATGGGCGCCGAAGGCATCAAGGACCTGCTCGAAGGCATCGAACTCGACAGCGAGATCGAGCGCCTGCGCGGCGACCTGACCGGCTCCGAAGTCAAGGTCAAGAAGAACTCCAAGCGCCTCAAGGTGCTCGAGGCCTTCCGCAAGTCGGGCATCAAGCCCAACTGGATGGTGCTCGAAGTGCTGCCCGTGCTGCCGCCGGACCTGCGTCCGCTGGTGCCGCTGGACGGCGGCCGCTTCGCGACCTCCGACCTGAACGACCTCTATCGCCGCGTCATCAACCGCAACAGCCGCCTGCGTCGCCTGCTCGAACTGAAGGCGCCGGAAATCATCGCGCGCAACGAAAAGCGGATGCTCCAGGAAGCGGTCGACTCGCTGCTGGACAACGGCCGTCGCGGCAAGGCCATGACGGGCGCCAACAAGCGCGCACTGAAGTCGCTGGCCGACATGATCAAGGGCAAGAGCGGCCGCTTCCGCCAGAATCTGCTGGGCAAGCGCGTCGACTACTCGGGCCGTTCGGTCATCGTGGTGGGCCCGACGCTCAAGCTGCACCAGTGCGGCCTGCCGAAGCTGATGGCGCTCGAGCTGTTCAAGCCCTTCATCTTCTCGCGCCTCGAAGCCATGGGCATCGCGACCACCATCAAGGCGGCCAAGAAGGAAGTGGAATCGGGCACGCCGGTGGTCTGGGACATCCTTGAGGAAGTGATCAAGGAACACCCGGTGATGCTGAACCGCGCACCGACGCTGCACCGCCTGGGCATCCAGGCCTTCGAGCCGATCCTGATCGAAGGCAAGGCGATCCAGCTGCACCCGCTGGTCTGCGCGGCTTTCAACGCCGACTTCGACGGCGACCAGATGGCCGTCCACGTGCCGCTGTCGGTGGAAGCGCAGATGGAAGCCCGCACGCTGATGCTGGCCTCCAACAACGTGCTGTTCCCGGCTTCGGGCGAACCGTCGATCGTGCCGTCGCAAGACGTGGTGCTGGGTCTGTACTACACGACCCGCGACCGCATCAACGCCAAGGGCGAAGGCCTGGTCTTCTCCGACATCGGTGAAGTCCAGCGCGCGCTCGACGCCAACGTGGTCGAGCTCACCGCCAAGGTCGCGGTCCGCATCACCGAGTACACCAAGGACAAGGAAAGCGGCGCGTTCGTGCCGTCGACCTCGCTGGTGGACACGACCGTGGGCCGTGCGCTGCTGTCCGAGATCCTGCCCAAGGGCCTGCCGTTCTCGAACATCAACAAGGCGCTGAAGAAGAAGGAAATCTCCAAGCTCATCAACGTCTCGTTCCGCAAGTGCGGCCTGAAAGAGACCGTCGTGTTCGCCGACAAGCTGTTGCAGAACGGCTTCCGCCTGGCGACCAAGGCCGGCATCTCGATCGCGATCGACGACATGCTGGTGCCGGCCGAGAAGCACGGCATCATCGACCGCTCGGCCAAGGAAGTGAAGGAGATCGAGCAGCAGTACGTGTCCGGTCTCGTGACCTCCGGCGAGCGCTACAACAAGGTGGTCGACATCTGGGGCAAGGCCGGCGACGAAGTGTCGAAGGTCATGATGGCCAAGCTGTCGAAGCAGACCGTCACCGACCGCCACGGCAAGGAAGTCGAGCAGGAGTCGTTCAACTCGATCTACATGATGGCCGACTCGGGCGCTCGCGGTTCCGCCGCGCAGATCCGCCAGGTGGCCGGCATGCGGGGCCTGATGGCCAAGCCCGACGGCTCGATCATCGAGACGCCCATCACGGCGAACTTCCGCGAAGGCCTGAACGTGCTGGAGTACTTCATCTCCACCCACGGTGCCCGTAAGGGTCTGGCCGACACGGCGCTGAAGACCGCGAACTCCGGTTACCTCACGCGTCGTCTGGTCGACGTGACGCAGGATCTGGTGGTGATCGAGCAGGATTGCGGCACCCACGACGGCGCGTTGATGCGCGCCATCGTCGAAGGCGGTGAAGTGATCGAATCGCTGCGCGACCGTATCCTCGGCCGTACCGCCGCGGAAGACGTGCTGCACCCCGAAACGCGTGCCGTGCTGGTGAATGCCGGCGACATGCTCGACGAGGACGTGATCGACGCAATCGAGCTCGACGGCGTCGACGAGGTCAAGGTCCGCACCGCGCTGACCTGCGCCACGCGCTTCGGCATCTGCGCCAAGTGCTACGGCCGCGACCTCGGCCGCGGCGGCCTGGTCAACAACGGCGAAGCGGTCGGTGTGATCGCTGCGCAGTCGATCGGCGAACCCGGCACCCAGCTGACGATGCGGACCTTCCACATCGGCGGCGCGGCCTCGCGTGCGGCGGTGGCCTCCAGCGTCGAAGCCAAGTCGAACGGTTCGATCGGCTTCAACGCCACGATGCGCTACGTGACCAACAGCAAGAGCGAGCTGGTCGTGATCTCTCGTTCGGGCGAAATCGTGATCCACGACGAGCACGGCCGCGAGCGCGAGCGCCACAAGGTGCCGTACGGCGCCATCCTGGCGGTCAAGGCCGACCAGCAGATCAAGGCCGGCCATGTGCTGGCCAACTGGGATCCGCTGACGCGCCCGATCATCACGGAATTCGCCGGTATGACGAAGTTCGAGAACGTCGAGGAAGGCCTCACGGTCGCCAAGCAGGTGGACGAAGTCACCGGCCTGTCGACCCTGGTCGTGATCGATCCGAAGCGCCGCGGCGCTGCCAAGGTCGTGCGTCCGCAAGTGAAGCTGATCGACGCCTCGGGCGCCGAGGTGAAGATCCCCGGCACCGACCACTCGGTGACCATCGGCTTCCCGATCGGTGCGCTGGTCCAGGTGCGCGACGGCCAGGACGTGGGCCCCGGCGAAGTGCTGGCGCGGATTCCGGTCGAAGGCCAGAAGACCCGCGACATCACCGGCGGTCTGCCGCGCGTGGCCGAGCTGTTCGAGGCTCGTTCGCCGAAGGACAAGGGCATGCTGGCCGAGATGACCGGTACCGTGTCGTTCGGCAAGGAGACCAAGGGCAAGATCCGCCTGCAGATCACCGACCCCGAAGGCACCGTCTGGGAAGACCTCGTGCCGAAGGAGAAGAACATCCTGGTGCACGAAGGCCAGGTGGTGAACAAGGGCGAAAGCGTGGTCGACGGCCCGGCGGATCCGCAGGACATCCTGCGCCTGCTGGGTTCGGAAGAACTGGCGCGCTACATCGTGGACGAAGTGCAGGACGTGTACCGCTTGCAAGGCGTGAAGATCAACGACAAGCACATCGAGGTGATCGTTCGCCAGATGCTGCGCCGGGTCGTGGTCGAGAGCGTCGGCGACACCAACTACATCGCCGGTGAACAGGTCGAGCGCAGCGAGATGCTCAACACCAACGACGCCCTGCGCGCCGCTGGCAAGATCCCCGCGACGTTCACCAACCTGCTGCTGGGTATCACGAAGGCATCGCTCTCGACCGACAGCTTCATCAGCGCCGCATCGTTCCAGGAAACGACGCGCGTGCTGACCGAAGCCGCGATCATGGGCAAGCGCGACGAGCTGCGCGGCCTGAAGGAAAACGTCATCGTCGGCCGCCTGATCCCCGCGGGCACCGGCATGGCGTACCACCAGGCGCGCAAGGTCAAGGACGCGATGGACGAGGCCGAACGCCGTGCGATCGCCGAGTCGGAAGCGGCCGAACTGAGCGGTTCCAGCACCGCCGCCGAGGAAGCGACCACAGCGGTCGACGCCAGCGAAGGCGCCGCGACCGAATAACTGGTTAGCATCTCCGGCCATGACCGGAACCCGAAGCCCCCTTTCCGCCCGCGGATCGGGGGCTTTTCTTTTTTCGCCCTTGCCATGAGCGGCATGCCCGAATCACTCCCGTTCTGGATCGGCGGCGCGCTGGCGCTGTTCTGGTTCGTCGGCGCCTACAACCGATTGGTGCGGTTGCGCTCGGCGGCCCTGCAGGCCTATGCGACGCTCGACGCCGCGCTGGTGCGGCAGCTCGAGTTCGTGCTGGCGCGGGCGGCCGAGGCCGMGGCCGCCGCGCCCGCTGCAGACCCGCCGCCGTCCGGCGCCTCGCTGCGGGCCGCAGCCGGCCAGCTCGCGACACTGTTGGCCACCACCCGGCTGCGGGCGCTCGACCCGGCCGGAATCGCCGCCCTGGGCACCGCCTTGCACGTGCTGTTGGCCGCCTGGCAGCACCTGCATCCCGACGCCGTCATCAGCTTCGACGCCGACGGCACCCTGTCGCGTCCGGCGCCGCTCCCCGGCAGGGACGAGCCACTGGCCGACAGCACGCCGATCGCCTGGCCCGAGCCTTCCGCCGCGGCGGAAATCGCCCGCAGCCAGTTCAATCTGGCGGTGGCGCAATACAACGCGGCGATCGGCCAGTTTCCCGCCCTGCTGGTGGCGTGGATCATGCAGCTCAGACCCGCAGCCCCGCTGCGTTGAACGTGGCGCAGGCGTCCGCCTGTGCCTCCCGCCCTTACCATCGACCTCAAGTTGCCAGATCTTCCAGACCCCATCCCCGGTTCGCCGCCCTTGTGGCGCCAGTTGCAGCTCACCGCCGCGTCGCTGGCGTCGATCCGCAGCGGCGTCTCGGGCTCCGTCGCCTTCGAGGCCGTCGAGCCGGCCCTGCGGCCCGGCGTGCAGGCGCTCGGCTTCCAGGTGCTGCGCTGGCTCGGGCGAGCCGAGGCGCTGCGCCGCCAGCTCGCCAAGCGCACCCCGCCGCCGGCCGCCGATGCGCTGCTGTGCACCGCGCTCGCGCTGGCCTGGGACCCCGAGCGCTCGCCCTATGAACCGTTCACGCTGGTCGACCAGGCGGTCGAAGCCGCCAAGCGCAACCCGGGCACCCGGGCCCAGGCCAGCTTCATCAATGCCTGCCTGCGGCGCTTCCTGCGCGAGCGCGACGAGTTGGTGGCGATCACGGAGCGCGAGCCGGTCGCGCAGTGGAACCATCCGCGCTGGTGGATCGAACGGCTCAAGCGCCAGCATCCGCGCGACTGGCAGCGCGTGCTGGCGGCCGACAACACGCAGGCGCCGATGACCCTGCGCGTCAATCTGCGCAAGACCGATGTCGCCGCCTTCCGGCAGGGGCTGGCGGCGGTGGACCTGAAGGCCGTGACGGTCGGTGCCAGCGGATTGGAGCTGGCGCGGGCGCGTCCCGTGGCCCAGATCCCGGGCTTCCTGGAAGGCGAATGCTCGGTGCAGGATGCGGCCGCGCAGATCGCCGCCCCGCTGCTGCTCTCCGGCCTCGACCTGCGCGGCGCCGCGCCGCTGCGGGTCCTCGATGCCTGCGCCGCGCCGGGCGGCAAGACGGCCCATCTGCTCGAAGTCGCGGGCAATGCGGCGATCGAGGTCACGGCGCTGGAAGTCGACGCTGCGCGCAGCCGCCGCATCGACGACACGCTGTCCCGGCTGGGCTTGAGTGCCAAAGTAGTCGTTGCCGACGCCTCCCGGCCCGCGGCCTGGTGGGACGGCCAGCCCTTCGACGCCATCCTGCTCGACGCGCCGTGCACGGCTTCGGGCATCGTCCGGCGCCATCCCGACGTGCGCTGGCTGCGCCGCGAGAGCGACATCGAACAGCTTGCGGTGCAGCAGGCGATGCTGCTGGCCGCCCTGTGGCCGCTGGTCCGCCCTGGCGGCCGACTGCTTTATTGCACCTGCTCGGTGTTTTTGGAGGAGGGCGCGCACCAGATCGAGGCGTTCCTTGCACACAACACCGATGCCCGTTTGCTGCCCTCGCCCGGGCATTTGCTACCCCAAAGCGGGGTGAATGCGCGCGGCGTCCCGGACAATGCCTTGGGTGATCACGACGGTTTCTTCTACGCGCTGCTCGAGAAGCTGCCACGCTGAAAGGCGTTGGGCGGCTCGGCTGGCCGCGCTCCTGATGCTCGTCTGGGCCCTGTCGGCGTGGCTGCCGGGGCGGGCCCTGGCGGACTCGCGCAGCACCGCGATCACCCAGTTGCGGCTCGAGCAGGCGGACGATGGCGTCTACCTCACGGCCCAGGTGCAATTCGACTTGCCGCCGGTGGTCGAGGAGGTGCTCGAGAAAGGCATCGCGATCTATTTCGTCGCCGAGGCCGAGCTGTACCGGGAACGTTGGTACTGGACCGATCTCAAAGTGGCCCAGGCGGCGCGATACATGCGGCTGGCCTACCAGCCCCTGACCCGCCGATGGCGCCTCAACGTGTCCCCCGTGCCCATCACCAATTCAGGCTTCGGCGTCTCGCTGAACCAGAACTTCGACACCCTGGCCGATGCCCTCGAGGTCATCAGCCGGGTCGGGCGGATGCGCCTGGGCGACCTGGCCGAGATCGGCGACGACGCCACGCACCCGGTGTCCTTCCGCTTTCGCCTCGACACCTCCCAGCTGCCGCGACCGTTCCAGATCGGCGCGGTCGGCCAGTCCGACTGGAACATCTCGGCCGACAAGAGCATCCGGCTTCCGCTGGAGAAACTGAAGTGAGCACCGACCAGCGGGCGTCGCCGGCGGCGCGACGTTCGCGCGCCGTGCGCTGGGCCATCGGCGTGGTGGCGGCGCTGGTCACGGCGATCGGCCTGGTGCTGATGTTCCTGCTGGCGCAGTCCACCAGCAACCGCGCCTTCTACGAGCGCAACTACGCCCGCCTGTTCGGCATCAACGTGGTGGTGGCGGTGGTGCTGGTGATCGTGATCGGCTGGGTCGCGTTCCGGCTGCTGCGGCGGTTGCGGCAGGGCAAGTTCGGCAGCCGGCTCCTGATCAACCTGGCGGCGATCTTCGCGCTGGTCGGCGTGGTGCCCGGCGTGCTGGTGTATGTCGTCTCCTATCAGTTCGTCGCCCGTTCGATCGAGAGCTGGTTCGACGTCAAGGTCGAGGGGGCGCTCGACGCCGGGCTGAACCTCGGCCGGGCCACGCTGGATTCGCTGTCCGACGACCTCGCGAACAAGACGCGGACGGCCAGCGCGCAGCTGGCCAACGTGCCGGACACCCGCGCCGGGCTGGTGCTGGAGCGCATCCGTGACCAGCTGGGCGCGACCGACGTCATCCTCTGGACCGGCGGCGGCCAGCTGGTGGCCAGCGCGGGCGCGTCGCGCTTCCAGCTCAACCCCGACCGGCCGACCCAGCAGCAACTGCGGCAGGTGCGCGCCGACCGCGCGGTCGCCCACATCGAAGGCCTCGACGAAACGCCGGCGCCGGGCGCTTCGGCGCCCGTGGCCAGCGTGCGGGCGCTGGCGCTGGTGCAGAGCCAGGGCTTCGAATTCAACACCGAGCCGCGCTTTCTGCAGGTCACCCTGCCGCTGCCGCCGGCGGTGGTGAGCAACGCCCTGGCAGTGCAGGAGGCCAACCGCGAATACCAGGAGCGGGCGCTGGCGCGCGAGGGCCTGCGCCGGATGTACATCGGCACGCTGACGCTGACGCTGTTCCTGGCGGTGTTCGGCGCCGTGCTGCTGGCCGTGCTGTTCGGCACCCGGTTGGCACGGCCGCTGCTGGTGCTGGCCGACGGCGTGCGCCAGGTGGCGGGGGGCGACCTGCGGCCGACCGCCGTGCTGCAGGGCCGGGACGAACTCGGCGGCCTTACGCGCTCCTTCGCCACCATGACCCAGCAGCTGGCGGATGCGCGCGGCGCCGTCGAGAAGACCATGGGCGAACTCGACGCGGCCCGCTCCAACCTGCAGACGATCCTCGACAACCTCACCTCGGGCGTGATCGTGCTCGATGCCCAGGGGGTCATCCGGTCGACCAATCCCGGCGCGACGCGCGTGCTGCGGGCACCGCTGGCGGCCTATGAAAGCCAGCATCTCGCCGAGGTGCCGGGCCTTGCGGAATTCGCGCAGAACGTCCAGCAGCAGTTCGACGACTTCGAGGTCGAGCGCCTCCAGCACGGGCTCGACCACTGGCAGCACGCGTTCGAATTGCACGCGGGCGGCGACGCGATGGGGCAGGACGTGATCAACATCGTCGCGCGTGGCGCCGAACTGCCGGGCGCTGAGCGGCTGCTGGTGTTCGACGACATCTCCGAAATCGTCTCGGCCCAGCGCGCGCAGGCCTGGGGCGAGGTGGCGCGCCGCCTGGCGCACGAGATCAAGAATCCGCTGACGCCGATCCAGCTCTCGGCCGAGCGGCTCGAGATGAAGCTGTCGGGCAAGGTCGCGCCGCCCGAGCAGGCGATCCTCACCAAGTCGGTCAAGACCATCGTCGACCAGGTCGACGCCATGAAGCGCCTGGTGAACGAATTCCGCGATTACGCGCGGCTGCCGGCGGCCGACCTCCGGCCGGTCGACCTGAACCTGCTGGTGACCGAGGTGCTGCACCTCTATCCGGCCGAACACGCCGCGGTCGCGCTCAAGCCCGAACTTGACGAACGCTGCCCGCCGATCCGCGCCGACGAACAGCAGATCCGGCAGGTCATTCACAACCTGTTGCAAAACGCCCAGGATGCGGCGGAGGCCAATGCCTTGCGCACCGGGCAGGGCGGCGAGGTCGTGATCCGCACCCGGCTCGGCGAATCGGGCCAGCGGGTGCGACTCACGGTCCAGGACAGCGGCCCCGGCTTTGCCGAAAACATCCTCAAGCGGGCCTTCGAGCCCTATGTCACGACCAAGGCCAAGGGCACCGGGCTGGGCCTGGCGGTGGTCAAGAAGATCGTCGACGAGCACGGGGCCCGGATCGAACTTTCGAACCGCATGGTGGACGGGGCTGTGGCTGGCGCGCAAGTCTCGTTATCATTCGCGCTTGCGGAGCAACGGCAGGGAGCGGTTGCTCACACCGAAGATTCGAAGTCGTCCATCACCTGAGCGCTTGCCCGGCGCGCGGAAGCGGACCGGCAAACGAACCGATCACTCAAAATACGAACGCGCACAACTCAAGCACACATGGCAAACATCCTCGTGGTCGACGACGAGCTGGGCATCCGGGACCTGCTCTTCGAAATTCTCAATGACGAAGGCCACAACGTGGAGCTCGCCGAGAACGCGGCCGAAGCGCGGGCGGCGCGGCAGCGGGCGCGGCCCGACCTCGTCCTGCTCGACATCTGGATGCCCGACACCGACGGCGTGACGCTGCTCAAGGAGTGGTCGGCGGCCGGCCTCCTCAGCATGCCGGTGGTCATGATGAGCGGCCACGCGACGATCGACACGGCAGTCGATGCCACGCGCATCGGTGCCTTTGCCTTCCTCGAGAAGCCCATCACGCTGCAGAAGCTGTTGAAGGCGGTCGAGCAGGGGCTGGCGCGCGAGAGCGCGCGCCGTGCCGCCGCCAGCGTGGTGCCGCCCGCGAGCAGCTTCGCCGCCGTGGTGACCACCGTCGGCGACAGTGCCCTGGTGCCGGCACAGCCGCAGCTGCCGGTCGCGGACCTGGGCCCGCAGTCGACGCAGAGTTTCGACCTCGATCGCCCGCTGCGCGACGCGCGAGACGGCTTCGAGAAGGCGTACTTCGAATTTCACCTCGCGATGGAGAACGGCTCGATGACCCGCGTGGCCGAGAAAACCGGCCTCGAACGCACCCACCTCTATCGAAAACTCAAGCAACTCGGCGTCGATCTTTCCCGAGGCCGCAGAAGCGCTGTATAATCGCAGGCTGCACACCAAGGCCCGGTAGCTCAGTTGGTAGAGCAGCGGATTGAAAATCCGCGTGTCGGTGGTTCGATTCCGCCCCAGGCCACCACTTTCTTTTCTCAGACGATCCCAAGTCAGCTCAGAAGTCCTTGTAAATCAAGGGCTTAGCCTGAAAAAGGCGGCTCAAGCGGTATCGTTGAATCCCACACCGTCCGATCTTCGCGTGTACACCCTAGGTGTACCAGTTGCTATTTCGATGTCTCTTTCCGAGAAGCCGAAGCGAAGCGAGCACAGGCCTCACGGAAAAAAGGTGAACGCAAGAGCTCCATCTGGATCAGGCGCTCCTGTTCCAGCTGATCGGGCAACGTGGCCTCCGGTGCAGCATCGAGCAGCTCGCGGGTAGCGCACAAGGCCGAAGAAGGAATGGCGGCCAGCTTGCGCGCCAGCGCCATGGCCTCGTCCATCAACACGGCATCGTCCACGCACTTCCAGACCAGGCCCCAGGCTTGAGCCTGTTCCGCCGTGATTCGCTCGCCCAGCAGCGACATCCCGAAAGCACGGGAACGGCCGATCATGCGCGGCAACTGCCATGTTGCGCCGAGGTCGGGGACGAAGCCCAGGACCGGCGCTTGCGGCAGCAGGAAGTAGGCCGAGCGCGCGGCCAGTACCATGTCCGCGGCCAGTGCCAGGCCCGCGCCGCCGCCTACACAGGCGCCATTGACGGCACTGATCACGGGCACAGGCGAAGAAGAGATGGCCTGGACGAGAGGGTTGAGCGTCTCCTGCATGCGCAACCCGATGTCTTCTTCCCCGCCCTGCGTGACGCCGTTCGCCAGTTGGCCCGCGACCGCAAGGTCGGCACCAGCACAGAATGCTCGCCCGTTGCCGGTCAGGATCACCGCGCGGGCACCATCGCGAATTGCGCCTTGCAGTGCCGCCAACCCCAGCGTGCCCGTTTCGCGCGTCAGGGCATTCAGGGCCTCGGGGCGGTCGAAGGCAATGGTGGCAATGCCGTCTTGCAGGGTGGTCTTGATCATGGTCTCGCAGATGCTGAAAGTTGATCGGACACGATACCGCCGAGGCCGTCCGGCGTCTTGCGACAGGACACTGTTCCGAGCATCCGCGGCGCTCGGCGAGTCGACGCAAGACGCGTGCGCGCCGCCCGCTCATCGCCTCCCGCACAGCGGCTGGACGCAAGACGATCGGCGTGCCCGTTCATAAGATGAACCGATGACAAACCCACCCAAATCCATCCCCGCGAGCATCCTCGTTTTTGGCGCCAGCGGTTTGATCGGAGGTGCCGTCGCCCGGCATCTGAAAGACGTATCGCCCCAGACACGCTTGCGGCTGGTCACGAGCAGGGAAAAGAAGGCCGAGCAGTTGCGTGCCCGGTTTCCCGATACCGAGGTGATCGTCGCCAACTACCTCGACCTCCCCGGCATGATTCGGGCGTTCGATGGCATGGAAGGGGCATTCGTTGTCACACCGGATTTCCTCGACGAAACCGCAGCCATGATCAATGTCGTGGCCGCGGCGCGGCATGCCGGCACGCTGAAGCATCTGGTGCGCGTGACTGGCGACCCATCGAGTGTTCACACCGAAGACGATGTTCCGTTGAATCTGCGCGCCTTCGATGGTGGAACCGCGATCCAGCACGTCCGTGCGCGCAAGGTGATCGACAGCGCGCGATTGCCGGTGACCTACCTCAACATTGCGGCCTACCTGATGTCGGACTTCACGCGGCTCTTCTTCCGCAGCCTCGTCAACGAACGCACACTGCTCGTGCCGTACGACCGCACCATGGCCTTCATCGACGACCGCGACGTGGGCAAGGCCGGAGCCTGCCTGTTGTTGTCCGCGAACGGCCATCACATCGGAAAGGTCTACCAGCTCGACAACGGCCACGACCTGATGACGTTTCGCGAGGCGGCAGCGGTGCTCGGCGAAGTGCTGGGTGAGCCCATTGCCTATGACGATTCGGTCGAGCGATACGTTCAGTCGTTCGGCCCGCTGGCCGAAGGGAAAGACGTGAAGCTGCGCTATTTTCTGCAGTACATGGAGTGGGAGCGCGGCGCCTCGACCATCTGGCGCAGAAGCGACATCCTCGAGACGCTGACGGGGAGTCGCGGCGGTTCGCTGCGGACGTGGATCGCCGAAAACAGGGCTGCTTTGCTCGGCGGGGTTCCGAAGTCCGCGGGGAAAGTGCCTGCCTGACTTCTTGCAGATGAAGCCGGCGAGGCACTTCAGCGGTCCAGGATGCCCGGTGGATTGACGAGCACGGCATCGCTCGTGCCGGGGTAGCTTGCCACCCTCTCGATGATCGCAACTGCTACGCCAGATCCCTGATCTGCTGCAGCGCTGCGGGATCCTCGATGGTGGTCAGGTCGCCCGGATCGCGGCCTTCGCACACGGCCTGGATGGCGCGGCGCAGCACCTTGCCCGAGCGGGTCTTCGGCAGCACGGAGACGAAGCGCACCCGGCTGGGGCGGGCAACGGCGCTGAGCTGCGCATCGACCAGTTTCATCATCGAGCCTTCCAGCTTCGACGCATCCTCCTCGTTTGCCGCTTTGGCGGCGTCCTTGAGCATCACGAAGGCCATGGCCACCTGGCCCTTGAGCGTGTCGGCAACGCCGACGACCGCGACCTCGGCCACGTCGGGGTGACTGCAAATGCTCGCCTCGATTTCGCGCGTGCCGAGCCTGTGGCCCGCGACGTTGATCACGTCGTCGGTGCGGCCGAGGATGAAGTAGTAGCCGTCTTCATCGCGAACGCCCCAGTCGAAGGTGCTGTAGACCGTCTTGCCGGGGATGCTCTGCCAATAGGTCTTCACGAAGCGCGCATCGTCGCCCCATACGGTTTGCAGGCAACCGGGCGGCAGCGGACCCTCGAGGGCCACCACGCCCTTTTGATTCGGGCCCTTGAGTTCTTCGCCCGTGAGTTCGTCGAGCAGCTTGACGTCGTAGCCATACATGGCGACGCCCGGGCTGCCGAGGCGGGGCGCCAACGGTTCGATGCCGCGTGCAATGGAGAGGACGGGCCAGCCGGTCTCCGTCTGCCAGTAGTTGTCGATCACCGGTCGGCCGAGGCTTTCCGTGATCCATTTCGCCGTGGGTTCATCGAGCGGCTCTCCGGCAAGGAACAGCGCCCGCAGGCTGCTCAGATCGTGCTTTCCAAGGTAGGCCGGGTCCTGCTTCTTCAGCACGCGCACGGCAGTGGGGGCGCTGAACATCGCGGTGACCTTGTACTTCTCGACCAGGCGCCACCAGATGCCCGCGTCCGGCTGCGTCGGCAGCCCCTCGTACATGATCGTCGCCATGCCGGCCAGCAGCGGCCCGTAGACGATGTAGCTGTGGCCCACCACCCAGCCGATGTCGCTGGTGCTGAAGAAGGTCTCGCCCGGCTGTCCCATGAAGATGTGCCGCATGCTGGCCGCGAGCGCCACCGCGTAGCCGCCGGTGTCGCGCTGCACGCCTTTGGGCTTGCCGGTGGTGCCGCTCGTGTAGAGCGTGTAGCTGGGGTGGGTTGCGTCCACCCAGGTGCAAGGCACCTGCGCATCGAGGTACTGTTCGCGCAGGGGCGTGTAGTCGACGTCGCGTTCCTCCACCCGTTGCATGGCGCTCAGGCCCCGGTCCACGAGCAACACCTTCGCCGGCTTGTGCACTGCCAGGCGGATCGCCTCGTCGAGCAGCGGCTTGTAGGCCAGTACCTTGCCGCCGCGGCTGCCGGCATCGGCGCTGACGACGACCCTGGGCCGCGCGTCGTCGATGCGCTGTGCCAGGCTGACGCTCGCAAAGCCGCCGAACACGACCGAATGAATCGCGCCGATCCGCGCACACGCGAGCATCGCAAAGACCGCCTCGGGAATCATCGGCATGTACAGCAGCACGCGGTCGCCTTGCTCGACGCCGAGGGCCTGCAGCATGGCCGCCATGCGCTGCACTTCGGCATGCAACTGCGCGAAGCTGCAGACGCGCTCCTGCCCCACCTCGGAGGACACCCAGATCAGCGCGTTCTGCGACGCCCGATCCTTCAGGTGGCGATCGACCGCGTTGTGGCACAGGTTGGTCTGCCCGCCGACGAACCAGCGCGCGAACGGGGGATGGCTGTAGTCGCACGCCTGCTCGAAAGGCCGATGCCAGTCGATGAGCCCGGCCTGTTCGCTCCAGAAGGCCTCGCGCTCCTCGATCGAGAGGCGATAGAACTCTGCGTAATCCGTCATTCGGGGAAAAACTCCGACACCATCTTGACGCTGCCGTCCTTCTGCGTAACCCCCTTCAAGCCGTTGAAGGCCACGTAGTCGGACACCACCTTCCACTTGCCATCCTGGATCTGGGAGAGCCGCGAATAGGGGCTGCCCAGTCGCTTGGTGGCAGTGAAGCTGGCCTCCGGTGCGCCGAAGATGTCGCGCGGAATCACGATGCTGTCCATCGCCTTGATGAAGCTGTCGGTGCCGAGATCGGGCCCGGCCTTCTGGGCCGCCCGTGCAAAGGCATCCGCGCCGTAGTAGCCGTACACCGCGAAGGTGTTGGGCTCCTCGCCAAAGCGGTCCTTGTACTTGTTGGCCCAGGCACGCACTTGCGGCGATGCGTCGTCCAGGTAGGGGTGCTGCGCGGTCATGATCGCGTACAGACCGTCCATGCCCTTGCCGCCCAGCTTGTGGATCAGGTCGCTGTAGGCGGCCGAGGAGGTCACGAAGACCGGGTTGAAGCCGGTCTTGCGAGCCTCGGCGATCGTGCCCACGGTTTCGCGGATGACGGTGCCCATCATCACCAGGTCGCAGCCCGCCGCCTTCATCCTTGCGACCTGGGACGAGAAATCGGTTGCCCCGCGCTTGTAGGAAGTCTTCTCCACCAGCTCGAGGTTCACGAGCTTCAATCCGGCTTCGCTGCCGCGCAGCACCTCCTGGCCGAAGTCGTCGTCCTGGTAGATCACGCAGGGCTTCTTCAGTCCCTGTTCCTTGACCAGCCGTGGCGCTGCGGTGCGCATCTGGTCGTAGTTGGTCGCGAAGAAGGCGTACTTCAGGCGATTGACGGGCTCGTACATTTCGCGCGCCGCGCTCACCGGCAGGAAGCTGATGACGTTCTTCTCCAGCTGCAACGGCATCGCCGCCATGCTCGGCGCCGTGCCGAGAACACTGGTCAGGAGGAAGACCTTGTCCTGGTTGATCAGCTTCTGCGCGGCCAGCACCGACTTCTTGGGGTCGTAGCCCGAATCTTCCACCACCAGCTTGACCTTGCGGCCCTGGATACCGCCCTGGTCGTTGATCTCGTCGAAGCGCAACAGCAGGCCGTTGCGCAGCGCCTTGCCGTAGCTGGCGGCCGGGCCGGAAAGGTCGACGATCGTGCCCAGCTTGATCTCGGTCTTGCTCACGCCCTGATCGGCGTTCTGGGCGCGCGCGAGTCCGGCGCCCAGGACCGTCAGGGCCAGGACGGCGATGAGTTTTTGTTTCATGGATGTCTCCTTTTTGGGATGGGATCGAACAGGCTTACGGGTACATCGCTTCGATCTGCGCGGCGTACTTTTCTTGAACGAGCTTTCGCTTGAGCTTCATCGTGGGCGTGAGCTCTTCGTCCTCGGCGGACAACTGCGTGTCGAGAAGAAAGAACTTCTTGATCTGCTCGACGCGGGCGAACTTCCGGTTCACGCGATCGAGTTCGCCCTGGATCAGCGCCTGGACCTGCGGCGCTCGCGTGAGGCTCGCGTAGTTGGAGAAGGGCACGTCGCTGTCCTGCGCGAACTTCTCGACGTTCTCCTGGTCGATCATGACGATCACCGTGAGGTAGGAGCGCTTGTCTCCGATGACGACCGCATCGGTGATGTAGGGCGAGAACTTGAGTTCGTTCTCCAGCTCGCTGGGCGTGATGTTCTTGCCGCCGGCCGTGATGATGATGTCCTTCATGCGGTCGGTGATCCGGAAGTAGCCGTCGTCGTCGACGACGCCCACGTCCCCGGTGCGCAGCCAGCCTTCCGCATCGATGGTCTCGGCCGTCTTGCCGGGCTGGTTCAGGTAGCCCATGAACACGTTCGGGCCGCGTACCAGGATCTCGCCGCTGCCAGGGGCGATGCGCACTTCGTTGTGGGCGGTCGCCGGGCCGATCGTGCCCAGGCGGATGCGCGCGATCGGATTGCAGGTCGAGGCGCCCCCGGTCTCCGTCATGCCCCAGATTTCCACCATGGGAATGCCCAGGGCCAGGTACCACCTGATCAGCTCGGGCGATATGGGGGCCGCGCCGGTGACCAGAAAGCGCGCGCGATGGATGCCGATCAGCTTGCGCACGTTGTTCAGCGTGAGCCAGCGGGCCAGCGTGAACTTCAGCTTGAGCGCCGCGCCCACCGGCTCGCCGGCCAGCACCTTGTCGGCAATCCGGGTGCCTACGCCAATGCTCCAGGCGTAGGCCCCTTGTTGCACGGCACTGGCCTCCTTCAGCGCGATCACCACGCCCGAATAGAACTTCTCCCAGATCCGGGGGACGCCGGCGAAGACCGTCGGCGCGATCTCGCGCACGTTCTCCGGCACGGTCTCGGGGTTCTCCACGAAGTTCAGCACGGTGCCCGTGAGGAGGCCCATGTAGGCACCGAAGATGCGCTCCGCCGCGTGGCACAGCGGCAGGAAGCACATGCGCTGGTCTTCTTCGTTCTGCGGAAGGATCCTGTGCATGCCATGAAGGCTGTAGACCAATCCCGCATGGCTGTGCATCGCGCCCTTGGGCTTGCCGGTGGTGCCCGAGGTGTAGATCAGGATGGCCAGATCGGCTGGCCTGCATGCCTTGATCCGATGCGCCAGCTCGTCCGGATGCTGCTGCAGATAGGCAACCCCGATCTCGCGCAGCCCGGCGAGGCTGATCACGCCGGGATCGTCCAGATCGCGCAGGCCCTTCATGTCGAAGACCACGATCCTTGTCAGGCCAGGCAACTGCCCGCGTATTTCCAGCGCCTTGTCCAGTTGCTCGTCGTCTTCCACGAACAGGAAGCGCGTGCCCGAATCCGCGCACAGGTATTGCACCTGGCTCGCGGCATCGGTCGGATAGATGCCGTTGGCCACGCCGCCACAGGAGAGCACGGCCATGTCGGCCAACACCCATTCGACGACCGTGTTGGAGAGGATGGAAGCCGTGTCGCCGGGCGCGAAGCCCAGGCTCATCAGGCCGCCGGCAATCTCGCGCACGGCTTCGCCCGTTTGCTGCCAGCTCCAACTGCGCCAGATGCCCAGCTTCTTCTGGCGCAGCCATGTCTGCGAACCGCGCTGGTCCACGCCGTTCCAGAACAGCGCCGGAATCGTGTCGCCCGACAGCAGGGCGGAGGCATCGGGCCGGATGAGGTGGGCATTCCAGAGGTTGGACATCTTCTCTATCTCCAGTTCTTCTTCTTTTTCCAGCGCCGCTCGCCGCGAACGCCGGCTTCCTTCATGCCGAGGTAGAACTCCTTGATGTCGTCCTTCTCCCGCAGGCGCGCGCAGGTGTCTTCCATCACGATGCGGCCGTTCTCCAGCACGTAGCCGTGGTCGGAGGCATTGAGGGCCATGTTGGCGTTCTGCTCCACCAGCAGGATGGTGGTGCCGCGTTCGCGGTTGATGCGAACGACGATCTCGAAGATCTCCTTCGTCAGCTTGGGACTCAGGCCCAGGCTGGGTTCGTCGAGCAGGATCAGCTCGGGCGCGGCCATGATGGCGCGCGAGATCGCCAGCATCTGCTGCTGGCCCCCCGAGAGAAGGCCGGCGTCCTGTGCCGCGCGGTCCTTCAGGATCGGGAAGTAGCGGTACACCACCTCCATGTCGCGCGCCACGCCGTCGCGGTCGCGGCGGGTGTAGGCGCCCATCGCCAGGTTGTCCTGCACCGACAGCAGCGGAAATACCTCGCGTCCCTCGGGCACATGGGAGAGCCCTTGCCGGACGATGTACGCAGGGTCCTTGCCGTCGATGCCCGCACCCTTGAACTCGATGCTGCCCTTGCGCGGATCGATGATCCCGGAGATGGTCTTCAGGATCGTGGTCTTGCCGGCCCCGTTGGACCCCAGCACGGTGGCGATCTCGCCGCGCCGCACCTGCAGGCTGACGCCGCGAATGGCCTTGATCGGACCGTAGGCCGATTCGACGTTGAGCAGTCGCAGCACAGCCTGCCCGCTTTCTGGCGCCATGGAAGGGCTCATGCCGCGACCTCCCTGCGAAGGCTGCTGACGTCGTCGATCGAACCGAGGTAAGCCTCGATCACGCCCGGGTCGTTCTGGACATCGCGCGGCGTGCCCATGGCCAGCACCTCGCCCTGGTTCATCGCCAGCACGCGGTCCGACACCTTCGAGACCAGCGCCATGTCGTGCTCCACCATCAGCACGGTGATGCCCAGCTCGTCCCGGATGTCCTGGATCCAGAACGCCATGTCTTCGGTTTCTTCCACGTTCAGGCCTGACGACGGCTCGTCCAGAAGCAGCAACCTGGGCTCGGTGCACAAGGCGCGCGCCAGCTCCACCACCTTGCGCACGCCATAGGGCAAGCCTGCCACCAGAGAGTCGCGGTAGTGCTGCAGGTCGAGAAACTCGATGACCTCTTCGACCTTCTCGCGCGTTTCGATTTCGGCCCGGCGCACCTTGCCGAGGAAGAGCATTTCGCTCCACAGGCTGCTGCGGTGATGGGTGTGGCGCCCGATCAGCAGGTTGTGCAGCACCGTGGCGTGCTCGAACAGTTCGATGTTCTGGAACGTGCGCGCGATGCCCAGCGAGGCGATCCTGTGCGCAGGCTGGTCGGTGAGCCGTTGGCCTTCATAGTCGATGCTTCCGGACGTGGGCGTGTAGATGCGGCTGATCAGGTTGAACACCGTGGTCTTGCCCGCGCCGTTGGGGCCGATCAGCGTGAACACCTCGCCGCGTTGCACGTCGAAGCTCACCTTGTTGACCGCGAGCACGCCGCCGAAGCGCACGCTGAGATCCTTGGCCGCAAGCAGGGGATGGGAGAGATTCGGGCTCATTTCAGCCGGTCCGATTTCTGGAAGGATTTCTGCCGCTTGAACAAGCCCTGGCGGTAGAACGGGAACAACTGGAGGTAGGTGCGCACCTTGAGCCAGCGGCCGTACAGGCCCAAGGGCTCGAACAGCACGAAGCCGATCAGCACCACGCCGTACACCACGCTCTGCAGGCCCGGTGCCTGGCCGATGGCCGCCGGCAGATAGTCCTTGGTCAGCGAGATGACCTGGGGCAGCGTGATCAGGAAGATCGCGCCCAGGAAGGCGCCGTGCACCGACCCCAGCCCACCGATCACCACCAGCAGCAACAGGTCGACCGACTGCAGGACACCGAACTGATCGGGCGAGATGAAGGAAATCTTGTGCGCGTACAGCGCTCCGCCAATGCCCGCCAGCGCTGCCGAGAGTGCGAAAGACAAGGTCTTGTAGCGCGCCAGGTGGATGCCCATGCTCTGCGCGGAGACTTCCGAATCGCGGATGGCCACGAACGCCCGGCCCGTCGGCGAACGCAGCAGGTTGAGGATGGCCAGCGTCGAGGCCACGCAGACGACCAGGCACAGGAAGTAGAAGCCCGTCGCGGTGTCCACCTTGAAGCCGAAGAGGTCGGGGTGCTTGACATGCAGGCCCGCGTTGCCGCCCGTGACCGACTCCCAGCGCGCCATCACCTCTTCCACGATGAAGCCGAACGACAGCGTCGCGATGCCCAGGTAGATGCCCTTCACCCGCAGCGCGGGCAGCCCGACCACGGCGCCCACCGCGGCCGACAGCAGGCCGGCCAGGGCCAGCGCGACAGGGAAGGGAACGCCCACGTTGGTGAACACCCCCTGGGTGTAGGCCCCCACGCCGAGGAACGCCGCCTGGCCGATGGAGAACAGGCCGGTGAAGCCGGCCAGCAGCATCAGCCCCAGACCGACGATCGCGTAGATGAGCACGAAGGTCATCTGGGCCAGCCAGTACTCGGCGATGAGCCACGGCGCGGCGACGAGCAGCACGGCCAGCATGCCGTACCAGAACACATGGCCGCCGTGCCTGGCGAGGTCAACGTCCTGGCCGTAGCCGGTCTTGAAGAGGTATCGCATGTTGTTTTACTTCTTCCTCAGACCTTCTTGCGCAGCTTCTCGCCGAACAGGCCGTTGGGTTTGATCATCAGCATCACCAGCACCACGATGTAGGCAGCCGTGTCCTTGAAGCCGTCGGGCAGGTAGAACCCCGAGAAGGATTCCACGAGGCCGATGACCAGGCCGCCCACGATGGCGCCCGGCAAGCTCCCGAAGCCTCCGATCACGGCCGCGGGAAAGGCCTTGAGCCCGATGAAGCCCATGTTGGCGTGCACGAACGTGATGGGCGCGAGCAGCAGGCCGGCCGCTGCGGCGACGGCGGCTGCGAGTCCCCACACCAGTCCGTTGAGCCGTTGGACCGGGATGCCCATGTAATAGGCGGCCAGCTGGTTCTGCGAGGAGGCCTGCATCGCGATGCCGACCTTGCTGTACCTGAACATGGCGAACAGCACGAGGCAAAGAATGGCCGTCGCACCGATCACCGTGGCCTGCTCCACGTTGAGCACCAGCGGCCCCACATTCCAGACTTCGTCCTTGTAGGGAACCGGCAGCGCATGGGTCTCGGTGCCGATCCCTGGGACCATGGTGACGAGCCCGCGCATCACGTAGCCGATGCCGAAGGTCAGCATGACGACGGAGAACGCCGGTTGCCCCAGGATCGGACGCACGACGATGCGCTCGAGCAGAACGCCGAACACCGCCATCGCGGCAATGGCACTGATCACTGCGATCCAGTACGGGATGCCCAGCAGCGTCGTCAGCGCAAGGCCGCAGAAGGCGCCGAGCATCATCAGCTCGCCCTGCGCGAAGCTCACTGTTTCGGTGGCCTTGTAGATCAGCACGAAACCCAGCGCGATCAGGCCATAGATACAGCCTTGCGAAACGCCGGAAAAGGCGAGTTGTACCCACTGCAAGAGATGTCTCCTTTTCGGCCGGTTCATCCGGCCTTTGTCATGGCGCGAACGTTAGGGCTTCGATGGCGCGCGGTCTTGCGTCGAGTCGTTGTGTGACGGTGCGGTGCGTCGATCGCGGCCGATCAGTTGCCGCTGAAGTCCTGTTGCAGGACCTCATGCAAAGTCGCGAGCACGCGCTCTGCGAGCCATTTCGACAACGTGCTGTCCAGCACGTAGGGCGGCAGCAGGTACACCGAGCGTCCGATCGGCCGGATCAGCAGTTCGTGCGTGCGGCCGGCCAGATGGAAGCGTTCCGCGAAGCGCGGACCGGCATGTTCTTCCCGCACGTCGAAGGCCCAGACCATGCCGCGATGGCGCAGGTGTTCGATGCGCGGATCGCGGGAGAGGGGCGAGAGTGCGGCCGTCAGTGCCGGGGCCTGCTGCCGGTTGTGCCGCAGCACGTCGTCGTGTTCGAAGCGGTCGAGCACCGCCAGTGCTGCGCGACAGGCCAGTGCGTTGCCTGCGTACGAATGCGAGTGCAGGAAGCCGCGAGCGACGTCGTCGTCCAGGAAAGCGTCGTAGATCGTGTCGCGCGACAGGACGAGCGACAGTGGCAGGTAGCCGCCGCTGATGCCTTTCGAAAGGCAGATCAGGTCGGGCCAGATGCGCGGCTCGTCCGGCAGCGAGGCTTGCTCGAACGCGAAGAAGGTCCCTGTGCGGCCGCAGCCCACGGCGATCTCGTCGGCGATCAGGTGCACCTCGAAACGGTCGCACAGCGCACGCACCGCGCGCAGGTACGAAGGGTGGTGCATCGCCATGCCGGCCGCGCCCTGCACCAATGGTTCGAGGATGACGGCGGCGATGTGCGTGTGCCGCGCTTCGAGCAGGGCCTGCAACTCGCCGGCCGCACGCTGCGCCACATCGGCGGCGGATTCGCCCGGTGCCGCCTGCCGGGCATCGGGCGACATGACCTGGTGCGCCTGCATGAGCAGCGGGTTGTAGGTATCGCGGAACACGGCCACGTCGGTCACGGCGAGCGCACCGAGGGTTTCGCCGTGATACCCCTGGCGCAGGCAGACGAACTCGCGCTTGGCCAGGCGACCGCTGTTGCGCCAATGGTGAAAACTCATCTTGAGCGCAATCTCCACCGCCGAGGCGCCGTCGCTGGCAAAGAAGCAATGGCCCAGCACGCCGTCTGTCAGCGCCGACAGGCGCTCGGCCAACTCGATCGCCGGCGCATGGGTGCAGCCGGCCAGCATCACGTGTGGCAGCCGGTCGAGCTGGTCGCGCAGCGCTGCGTTGATGCGGGCGTCGGCATGGCCGAAGAGATTGACCCACCAGGAGCTGGTGGCGTCGAAGTAGCGCCGGTCCGCGTCGTCGAAAAGCCAAGGCCCCAGGCCTTGCGCGATCGCCAGCGGCGGCACCGTGTCCGCACGCTTCATCTGTGTGCAGGGGTGCCAGATTGCGGCGACGCTGCGCCGCGCGAGGTCGGCGCGCATCGCCTGGCGTGGGGGCGCACTCATCGCCGGGCCTTCAGCGTGCGCGGTCGAGGCTCGCGGCAATCGACCGCGGAACCTTGATGACCATGTCCAGCAGCATCTGCCCCATGCCCTTGCCCAGCGGATCCATGCGCATCGACGACGGGCCGCCGCCGTCCAGCGCCTCGTGCAGAAGCAGGTTCATGGACGCCGTGCCGGGCAGGTGAAAACGCTCGACCTTGCCGTGCATCAGGTGCGCGAAGTAGCCGCGCACCGCATCGGGCGTGACCCGGTCCCACAGCAATGGCAGCCACTCCGGGCGACGGGCCACCAGGCCGATGTTGGAGATGTCGCCCTTGTCTCCGCTGCGCGCGTATGCGAGGGAGATCAGCCGGACGTCCTCCTGGGCTTCGTCCGAGTCCTGCCAGGCGCCGGGCAGGACCGCGGGTGGAACGTCGGCAGTACCGATGCCTGCCGGAATGGCCACGGCATGGCGCTCCCCATCGAGCACGCACGTCACTGCCACGACCCCCTTGTCGAGAGTGAATGCAAAGGGCTTGACCAGCGGCGACACCGTGGGCCGGCCACCCCCCGGGCTGGTGGTGCCGGGCGCACCGGATGTGGCCGAGGGCGCGATCTCGCGCGAAAACATTTCGAGTGCCGCCTTCTGCGGATGGTTGGCGACCACACGCACCATGACCTCGCGCACATGGTGCGTGCGCGCGTGGGGCCCGTACAGCGTTTCGGAGCCGATGACCTCGATGAACGTCGAGGTGAAGGGCGGTTGTCCGTTCTCGCGCAGGATGTTGCCGGCACGCTCGAGGATCGCCTCGCCGGTGCGCAGCGCCTTCTTCTCGGCGTCGACGCCCACGATCACCAGGCTGCCGGTACAGCGATAGCCGTCGAGTTGCGTGGCCGACACTTTGTAGCCGGGCATCGGCGCACGTCCCTTGGCAGGACTCACCCACACACGGTCGGCTCCCTGCTGCTCGATCACCACGTTGCGGAAATCGCAGGTCACATCGGGCAGCATGTAGGCGGCCGGGTCGCCGATCTCGTAGAGCATCTGCTCTGCGATGGCGGCCCGGATCACCTTGCCGCCGGTGCCCTCGGGCTTGGTGACGACGAAGCTGCCGTCGGCATGGCATTCGACGATGGGGAAGCCCATGTTGGCCCAATCGGGGATGTCTTCCCAGTCGGTATGCAGGCCACCAGTGGCCTGGCAGCCGCACTCGATGATGTGACCGGCCAGGCTGCCGGAAGCCAGCAGGTCGAAGTCGTCGCTGCTCCAGCCGAACTCATGCATCAAGGGGCCGAGCGTGACGGCACTGTCGACGCACCGGCCCGTGATGACCACGTCGGCACCGGCTGCCAGCGCGGCGGCAATCGGCACGGCACCCAGGTAGGCATTCGCGCTCAGCACCTTCTCGGGCAGCGCCTCGCCAGTGAACATGTCCCTGGCGCCGAGCCCACGCAGCGCCGGCATCTTCGCGCTGACGTCGTCGCCTTCCACCACCGCGATGCGCAGCGAAACGCCCTCTGCCTCGGCCAGCGCGCGCAACGCATCGGCACACCCCTGGGGGTTGATGCCGCCGGCATTGCTGATCACCTTGATGCCTTGCCGCTTGATCTCCTTGAGTACCGGCTTCATCGAGATGTCGACGAAGTCGGTGGCATAGCCCATTTCGGGTTTCCTGGCACGCGCGGCGGCCAGGATGGCCATGGTGGTTTCGGCCAGGAAGTCGAACACCAGGTAGTCGAGTTGGCCGTGCTTCACGAGCTGCGGCGCGGCCACCATGCTGTCGCCCCAGAAGCCGGAAGCGCCTCCGATGCGGACGACTTTTTGTTCAGATGAAGAGGAGCGGGTCATGCGTGTTTTCCTGGGGGGCTGATCGAAAAGTCAGCTTATCCAGCGCACCTGCAAAACGCTTGCGCCGAAGCGCTGTGTTGCGCAGCGTTTCGGCGCAAGACCTGCCGGCCTTCGTTCGGTAGCCTTCCGTTGACTATGGCGTGCGCCGACTGCCTCGCCTAAAAGAAGGACTGATGCGATGAGAGAGACAACCGACGACCTGCGTGCCGAGTACAAGGGGCTGGCCGACCTGGCACGTACCCTGAGCCCTGCGCAATGGAAGGCGACCACCGCCTTCTACGGATGGACAGCCTGGGACGAGATCGCTCACACCTGCTTCTTCGACGAAACCGCGTTGCTGTCCGCCACCGACACCGACGCCTTTGCCCGCGATTCCGCAGGCTTGATGGCCCAGATTGCAGCGGGCAAGGAAATCAGCGCCATCGCGCGCGAAAAATACGCCCACCTCGATGGCGCAGCGTTGCTGGCCCGGTGGGAGCCGATCTCCATGCGGCTCGTCGACGCATTGCAGCCTCTTCCCCCCAAGGCGCGCCTGCCCTGGTACGGGCCCAGCATGAGCGCACTGTCGTTTGCTTCCGCCAGGGTGATGGAAGTCTGGGCGCATGGCCAGGACGTATGGGACCTGATGCGACGCGAACGGCCCGCCACCGCACGGCTGAAGCACATCGCCCACATTGGTGTGAACACCTTCGGATGGACCTTCGTCAATCGCAAACTGCCGGTGCCGACCCCCGCACCGCGTGTCGAGCTTGAAGCGCCCGACGGCGGCACATGGACCTGGGGCGACGCGAGCTCCGCGGAGTTCGTGCGTGGATCGGCCACGGACTTCTGCCTGGTCGTCACGCAGCGGCGCCACTTGGCCGACACGGCGCTGCGCTACAGCGATGGCGCGGCCCGGCAATGGCTGTCGAAGGCGCAGTGCTTTGCCGGCCCTCCGGCGGACGGTCCGGCGCCGGGCGTGCGCAAGGTGGTGTACGCACCTTGACCGGACTGCCGCTGACGCTCGACCTGCAGGCGCCGATCGAAGCCGCGCTGGCACGCCTTCGCGAGGGCAGCGGTGCGCATTGCCTCTCGGACCATTCGTTCTCGAATCTCTATCTGTTCCGCGAGATTCACGGCTACCGCTTTCTTCCGGGGGACTGGCCCTGCGTTTCGGGCCTCGCTTATGACGGCAGTCGGCACCTGATGCCCCTGTTCGAGCCCGCTGCGGCACCTCGCGATGTGTGGCACGACCTGCTGGAAGGGCACAAGCATGTCTATCCGGTGGCGGCGCGCCATGCCGATGGGCTTCCGGCCGGCCTGTTCGGGATCTCCGATTCGCGCGACGACGCGGACTATCTGTTTGCCGCATCCGATTTCGTCGACTATCCCGGACGCCCGTTGGCCAAGAAGCGCAATCTCCTGCGGCAGTTTCACGCGACGCATGTTCCGCGGGCCGAGCCCTTCGGCGACGATCTTGCGGACGCGGCCCGGCAGGTGCTGCGCGGCTGGATGGCGCAGAAGGGAAAGAACCCGGGCGAAGCCGACGAAGCCGCCTGCCTGGAGGCCATCGCGCTGCATGCGCGCTTCGGGCTCGAAGGCTTCGTGTATTTCTCCGAGGCGCAGCCGATGGGTTTCGTGCTGGCGCAGGAGCTGCAGCCGGGCGTTTTCGTGATGCGTTTCGCGAAGGGGCTCGACAGCCACATCGGCCTCTACCCCTTCATGTTTCAGCACTTCTGCCGCGAGTTCTCGCGGCCCGTGGCGTGGCTCAATTTTGAGCAGGACATGGGCATTGCCGGATTCCGCCGCAGCAAGCTGTCCTATCAGCCGAGGGCGCTGCTGTCCAAGTTGCGCTTGCAATTGCGGGCCTGATCACCCATCGCAGCGACTGCGCGCAAGACGGTGCACATCGCTTTGCCTAAGCTGCCTTCCATCCATCCAAGGCAGCAGCAAATGGCAACCATCGAATCGAGCATTTCTCCCGGCAGCGAGAATTTCCAGTCCAACCGCGACGGCATGCTGGCGCTGCTCGAACGTGTTCGTGGCTACCAGCAGCGCGCCGTCATGACCTCGGCCAAATCGCGCGAGCGCTTCGAGAAGCGCGGCCAGTTGCTGCCGCGCGAGCGCCTGTCGCTGCTGCTCGACCCGGGCACGCCGTTTCTTGAAATCGGCTCGTTGGCGGGCCTTGGCCTGGACAACCCCGATCTCGAAAAAAGCGTGCCGGGCGGTGGCGTGATCGGCGGCATCGGCTGGGTCTCGGGCGTGCGCGTGATGATCAACGCCTCCGACTCCGGCATCGATGCCGGAGCGCTGCAACCGATGGGCATCGACAAGCAGTTGCGCATGCAGGAAATCGCGCTCGAGAACAAGCTGCCCTATGTCCAGCTGGTCGAGTGCGCGGGCGCCAACCTCATGACCTACCGGGTCGAGGAATTCGTGGTCGGCGGCAACCTGTTCCGCAACATCGCGCGCATGTCCGCTGCGGGCCTGCCGGTGATCACCGTGACGCACGGCTCCTCGACGGCGGGCGGCGCCTACCAGACGGGCCTGTCGGACTACATCGTGATGGTGCGGGGCCGCTCGCGGGCCTTTCTTGCGGGGCCGCCGCTGCTCAAGGCCGCCACCGGCGAGGTCGCGACCGAAGAGGAGCTGGGTGGTGCGGTGATGCATACCCACATCTCGGGCCTGGGCGACTACCTGGCCGAAGACGACCGCGACGCCATCCGCATCGCACGCGAAATCGTCTCCAACATCGACTGGCATCGCGATGTGCCGGCCGAGCCGTCGCGGCGCTTCAAGCCGCCGCGGCACGATGCGGAAGAACTGCTGGGCATCATGCCGATGGACCCCAAGCGTCCGGTGGACATGCGGCAGGTGATCGCGCGCATCGCGGACGACTCCGAGTTCCTGGAGTTCGGCGAGAACTACGGCAACGCCACGGTGGTCGGTCACATCAAGATCGAAGGATTGCCGCTCGGCGTGGTGACCAACAACGGACCGATCGACGTGGCCGGCGCTTCCAAGGCCACGCACTTCATCCAGGCCTGCTGCCAGTCGCAGACGCCCATCCTCTACCTCAACAACATCACGGGCTTCATGGTGGGCAAGGATGTGGAGGAGGCCGGCATCATCAAGCACGGCTCCAAGATGATCCAGGCGGTGACCAACGCCACCGTGCCGCAGATCACGATCTTTTGCGGTGCGTCGTTCGGTGCCGGCAACTACGGCATGTGCGGCCGGGGCTTCCATCCGCGCTTCTGTTTTTCGTGGCCCAACGCCAAGACCGCCGTGATGGGCGGCGAGCAGGCCGCCAAGACGATGTCCATCGTCACCGAGGCCGCCATGAAGCGCAAAGGCGCGGTGGACCAGGCTAGGCTTGACGATATGGAGCGCCGGATCATCGATCGCTTCGACGGCCAGATGAGCGTTTTTCACACCAGTGCGCGGCTGCTCGACGACGGCGTGATCGACCCGCGCGACACCCGCACGGTGCTGGCCAAGGTGTTGTCGATCTGTCGCGATGCCGAACTGCGCAAGCCGCATCCGATGCAGTTCTCGGTGGCACGGCCCTGAACCAAAAGAACGAAAGACATTCATGCAACTCACACCCGAACACGAAGCACTGCGCGACACGCTCAAGCGTTTCATCGCGCAGGAGATCAATCCGCATGTGGACGAATGGGAAAAGGCCGAGATCTTCCCGGCCCACCAGGTTTTTCGCCGCATGGGCGAGCTCGGATTGCTGGGCCTGACCATGCCGGTGGAAAACGGCGGTGCGGGGCTCGACCATTCGTATGCGGCCCTGATGGCCGAGACCCTCGCGGAAATCAATTGCGGCGGCGTGCCGCTGGCCATCGGCCTGCAGACCGACATGGCGACACCGGCGTTGGCGCATCGCGGCAGCAAGGCGTTGCGCGACGAGTTCCTCACGCCGGCAATCACGGGCGAGTACGTGGCCTGCCTGGGGGTGTCCGAGGTCGGTAGCGGATCGGACGTGGCGTCGATCAAGACCACGGCCCGCAAGGATGGTGGCGACTACGTCATCCGCGGCGGCAAGATGTGGACCACCAGCGGAACGCAGGCTGATTTCTGCTGCGTGCTGGCCAACACCTCCGACGGCGCGGCGCATCGCAACAAGTCGCTGATCGTGGTTCCGATGAAGACGCCCGGGGTATCCGTCGCGCGCAAGCTGAAAAAGCTGGGCATGCACGCCTCGGACACTGCGCAGTTGCACTTCGACGAGGTGCGCGTGCCGCAGCGCTACCGCATCGGGGAGGAGGGCATGGGCTTCATGTACCAGATGGAGCAGTTCCAGGTCGAGCGGCTGTGGGGCGCGCTCAACAATGCCGGCATGGCCCAGCGCGCGATCGACATCACGATCGACTACACCCGCGAGCGCAAGGCCTTCGGCCGTTCCATCCTCGACAACCAGTGGGTGCACTACAAGCTGGCCGAACTCCAGACGGAGGTCTCGTGCCTGAAGGCGATCTGCTGGCAGGCGGTGGAAGAAATGGTCGCGGGCCGGGACGCCACGCGCACCGCCACCGTGGCCAAGCTCAAGGCCGGTCGCGTCATGCGCGAAGTGGCAGACGGCTGTCTCCAGTTCTGGGGCGGCATGGGCTTCATGGACGAGAGCCACATCACGCGCATCTTCCGCGACGGCCGGCTGACCTCCATCGGAGGCGGCGCCGACGAGGTCATGTTGCAGATCCTCAGCAAGTTCATGGGCACCTTTCCCAAGTCGGCTTGAGCACCCGCTCTCGTCGTCTCTTTTCCGGACCACGCTCTCATGACCGACTCCACCTCTACCCCGACGCCTTTCCAGAAGATCCTCATCGCGAACCGCGGCGAGATCGCGCTGCGCGTGATCCGCAGCGCACGCGCGCTCGGCTACCGCACCGTGGCGGTGTACTCCACCGCCGACGCCGGTGCCCGTCACGTGCTGGAAGCGGATCAGTCCGTCTGCATCGGCGAGCCGCTGCCGGCGCAGTCGTACCTGCGCATCCCGGCCATCATCGAGGCGGCGCGCCTGAGCGGCGCCGACGCCGTGCATCCGGGCTACGGCTTTCTGGCCGAGAACGAAGACTTCGCGCAAGCCTGCAAGGACGCCGGGCTGGTGTTCATCGGCCCCTCGGCGGAAGCGATCGTGTCCATGGGCAACAAGGCAGGTGCCAAGACACTGATGCAGGCCGCGGGCGTGCCGTGCATTCCCGGCTACCAGGGCGAAGACCAGGGCGAGCAGCGCCTGGCGTCGGAGGCCGCGCGCATCGGCTTCCCGGTGATGATCAAGGCCACGGCCGGCGGCGGCGGCCGTGGCATGCGGCTGGTGCCCTCGGCCAAGGAGTTTCCCGAACTGCTGCGCAGCGCGCGTTCCGAAGCGCAAAGCGCCTTCGGCGACCCGGAGGTGATCCTCGAACGCGCCATCGTGGAGCCTCGCCACATCGAGATCCAAGTCTTCGCGGACCGCTACGGCAACGCCATCCACCTGGGCGAGCGCGATTGCTCGGTGCAGCGTCGGCACCAGAAGTTGATCGAAGAGGCGCCGTCGCCGGCCGTCGATGCGGCGCTGCGCGAGCGGATGGGGGTCACGGCCGTGGCGGCTGTGAAAGCGATCCGCTACGAAGGCGCCGGCACGCTCGAGTTCTTGCTCGACCGCGAGGGCAACTTCTATTTCATGGAGATGAACACCCGCCTGCAGGTCGAGCATCCTGTGACCGAGGCCGTCACCGGGCTCGATCTGGTCGAGCTGCAGTTGCGTGTTGCCGCAGGAGAGGCGTTGCCGCTCACGCAGGAGCAGGTGCGCTTTTCCGGCCACGCCATCGAAGTGCGGCTGTGCGCCGAGGATGCGGACAAGGGCTTCATGCCGCAGAGCGGCACGGTCGCGCTCTGGAAGATGCCGGCACAGCTGCGCGTCGAGGACGCGTTGCGCTCGGGCGCCGAGATTCCGCCGTTCTACGACTCGATGATCGCCAAGATCATCAGCCACGGCCGCACGCGCGACGAAGCACGCCGCAAGCTGATGGCGGGCCTGGAAGATGCCGTCGCACTCGGCGTGACAACCAACCAGGCCTTCTTGCGCAGTTGTCTCGCGCATCCGGTCTTTGCCGCCGGTGGCGCGACCACGGCATTTATCGGCCAGCACCAGGATGCGCTGCTGACCCAGGACCCGGCAGCGCAGGCGCGCGCAGCGGCGCTGGCGGCCGTGCTGCTCTATGCCACTGCCGTTTCGTCCCGGCCGCGCCGCTCGGGGCGCGCGATGACGCACAACCTGCCGATCTCGCAGCGCTTCGACCTTGGCGGCAGGACCTGGAACGCCAGTGTCGTGCTGGGAACGCAGCATCGTTTCCAGGTCAGCCTTGGCGACGCGCAGGACTTCGCCGTCGAAATCGCGCAGGTGGACGATGCCTCGTTACGCTTCGTGTGCAACGGCGTGTCCGAGAACGCAGCCTTTTATCGCGATGGCCCGCTCCTGCTGCTGCACTACCGTGGCCGGGCACTGCGCATCGACGACAAGACGCGCGCCGCATCGGCCCGCCAGGGCGACGCGGGCGGCGACGGCAAGCTGCGCGCCTCCATGAACGGGCGGGTGGTTGCGGTGCTCGCCGCCGTCGGCGACACGGTGCAGGTCGGGCAGCCGATCGTCACGCTCGAGGCCATGAAGATGGAACACGTCCATATGGCCTCCGTGGCGGGAAAGCTCAGCGCGCTGCATGTGGCGGTGGGCGAGCAGGTGGCCGCGAGCCGCGTGGTGGCCGAGATCGAAGTCACGGCGCAAGCCACGACGCCCGCGGAAGGCAGTCAGGCTGCCACGCACTGAAGCAACAACCACTCCCAGGAAAAACCATGAGAGACACGACGATCACTGCCGGCACCGCACCGGTGGTTCTTCTTGAAAAACGCGACCGGGCGTTCTGGATCACCATCAACCGCCCTGACAAGCGCAACGCCATCAGCAAGGAGGTGGTTGCCGGCATCCGCGAGGGTTACCGGCAGGCGCACGCCGACCCGGAAGTGCGCGTGATCGTGCTGACCGCCGCTGGCGACAAGGCGTTCTGCGCCGGTGGCGATCTCCAGCCGGGTGCGGCGTTCACCTTCGACCACTCCCGGCCCAACGCGGACTATGCCGACCTGCTGCGGGACGCGCAGAACGCCACCTTGCCCAGCATCGCGCGAGTCAACGGCGTGTGCATGGCCGGCGGATTCGGCCTGCTGTGCATGACCGACATGGCAATTGCGGCAGATCACGTGCAGTTCGGCCTGCCCGAGGTGAAGATCGGCCTCTTTCCGATGCAGGTGCTGAGCGTGCTCAACGGTGTCGCGCCGCGCCGCAAGGTGCGCGAATGGTGCATCACGGGCGAACCCTTCGACGCTGCGGAGGCAAAGGAAAGCGGATTGCTGAACTATGTGGTGCCGGCCGCCGAACTCGACACCAGGACGCAGTGGCTGATCGACCGGCTGGCCGGCAAATCGCCGACCGCCATTCGCCGCGGCAAGTACGCGATGCGGGCCATGGATGCGATGTCCTTCGACGAAAGCATTGCCTATACCGAGAGCCAGATCGCCCTGATGGCCATGACGGAGGACGCCAGGGAAGGGCTTGCGTCTTTCAACGAGAAGCGCAAGCCGGTATGGACGGGGCGCTGAGGGCGCCGGGCAACTTGAGCGAGCTATCGGAAATGCTATGGACGACCGCCGTCCTCCGCCGTCAGAATCGGCGGAGACGACTCACGGGGCATGCCGGCCTGGCAGGCCATGGTGGGGCGCTGTCGGTGAAGCCAAGCAAGGAGACGCTCATGCCCAAACATCCAGAACCCGCGGAGAGCCCCACGGCCGCCGCGCAGGCGACGGGATCGGCACGACCGGATTCGATGATGTGGCTGAACGTCGACCGCGTGCTGTATGTCGGCCTCGTCGGCGAGCCGATGGTTCGGGAACTGGGCGCGTATTCCATCTACGTGTCGCTGAGCAAGACGCACCGCATCTCCATCGAGGGGGGGCCGTGGCAGGAAGCGGAACTCTCGGTGGTGCCGCCGTATGTTTCGCATTCCCTCGTGTCGGGCGACCGCATGATCTGCGACATCCTGATCGAGGCCGACAGCGTGGCGGTCGACAAGCTGCCCACGTTCATTGCCAACGGGCGGGGCGCGGTGCCGGAGCCTGAAACGGCGAGGGCCCTGCGTGGCGCGCTCGAACGCTTTCAGCGCGGGAGGGTCCAGCAGACGCTGCAGACGGCCGATTTCGACCAATGCTTTTTCGGTCAGGCGCTGGAGCCGCGCGCCATCGACCGGCGCATCCGCGCGGTGCTGGCGCGGATCAAGGACGACCCGAACAGCCACACATCGGCTCAGGACTGCGCCGAGGCCTCGCACCTCTCAGTGTCGCGCTTCCTGCACCTTTTCAAGACCGAGGCGGGCACGTCGTTTCGCAGCTTTCGCACCTGGCAGCGGGCGCGCAGCGTTCTCTACTACGTGACGCAGGACGCGAATCTTGCACAGATCGCGCTTGACGTGGGCTATCCGGACTCGACCCATTTCAGCCACTCGGTGCGGCAGGTCTACGGGCTGACGCCGAAGTCGATCTTCGCGGTCGGCCGCAAGCTCGACGTGCATGGCCGCGTGGCGTAGCGCGGCATAGGCCGCGCCGATTCCGACCTGATCCAGTACGTGTGCGCCGCGCCCGGCGCAGGAGACATTCAATGCAAGTGGATTTTGATTTCAGTGGACAGCACGTGGTCGTCTTCGGCGGCACCACGGGCATCAATTTCGGCATCGCGCATGCCTTTGCGCGGCAGGGCGCCAACCTGACGGTCGTGAGCCGCAAGCCCGAGAACGTCGAGGCCGCGACCGCCGCGCTGCTGCGCTACGGCGGCAAGGTGCACGGGGTGAGTGCGGACGTGCGCGACTTCGATGCCGTGGGTCGCGCGCTGCAGGAGTCCGTCGATCGCTTCGGTCTCGTCGACGCGCTGGTGTCGGGGGCGGCGGGCAATTTTCTCTGTGAAGCCAAGGACATGTCGTCCAACGGATTCAAGGTGGTGGTCGACATCGACCTGGTCGGGAGTTTCCATGTGCTGCGCCAGGCCTACGCGCACCTGAAGAAACCAGGCGCGTCGGTCATCAACATCACCGCGCCGCAGTCTTTCATTCCGATGCGCTACCAGGCGCATGCCTGCGCGGCTAAGGCCGGCATCGACCAGCTCACGCGGGTGCTGGCGCTGGAGTGGGGTGGGGAAGGAATCCGGATCAACTCGATCTCGCCCGGTCCGATCGACGGGACCGAGGGCTTTCGCAAGTTGATGGCGCCTGCACCATCGGAGCGCGAGCGGGCCCGCAACGCCGTGCCGCTCAAGCGTTTTGGCAGCCTCGACGACATCGCCAACCTGGCCTTGTTCCTGGCGTCGCCGTTTGCCGGCTACATCTCCGGCGCATTGATTCCTTGCGACGGCGGAGGGGCCCTGGAAAGCGTCAAGCCCGCGTTGGAGTCGGCGGGAGATGAAGCAACCGCACCAGCCGCAAGGGCATAGCGCATTCGCCCGAGCAGGAATGGCTTGACGAGTCGACGCAAGACGGCGCGCCCCAGCCACAGTAGCCTTCCCGCAAAAGGAGACAAGCCATGGAAATCACACTCGACTCGCTGCAAAAACGCATCCGACGAATTGCACTGGGGGACGTGCTGCACCGCTCGGCGCGTC
This sequence comes from Variovorax sp. M-6, assembly GCF_052114385.1. Taxonomy (NCBI): domain Bacteria; kingdom Pseudomonadati; phylum Pseudomonadota; class Betaproteobacteria; order Burkholderiales; family Comamonadaceae; genus Variovorax; species Variovorax sp. M-6. The sequence continues at coordinate 42,208 of NZ_JBFREQ010000018.1, forward strand.
GCTTCGGCGAGCGCACCGCATTGATCGACGGGGACACGCGCGTGTCGTACCGCGAGCTTGACGAGGCCGCCAACCGATTCGCCCATCACCTGTTGGGCCAGGGCGCTGGCCAGGGTGGTTCTGTCGGCATGCTGTGCAGCAACTCCATAGAGACGATCAGCGCCATATTGGGCATCCACAAGGCGGGGCGGGTCTGGGTGCCGATCAACACCGCGCTGGCGCCGGAGGCCATCGGCTACATCCTCGATCATGCGGAAGTCCAGTCATTGGTGATCGACGCTGCTTTCTACGCCAGGCCGGAACTGCGCGAACTCGTCGAGTCCAGAGGCATTGTTCCCATCCTCGTATGCCCCGCGGGTCACGTCCCGGACGCGGGTGTTTCGACCGTGAACCAGGTGATTGCCAGCGGGCCGAGCACACTGCCCGACGTGGAGATCGAGAGCGAGCAACTGGCGCTGATCATGTACACCAGCGGCACGACCGGCAAGCAAAAGGGGGTGATGCATTCGCATGCCTCGGTCTATGCCGCGTTGACGTCGAGCGCGATCGCGTGGCACAGCAGCACCACCGGCGACGTCTGGAGCGGCATGCTGCCGCTGTTCCACATCGGGCAGTACACGGTCATGATGACCTTGCTGACCGTCGGCGGCACGATGCTGGTGCAGCGCGGCTTCGATCCGGCGGCCATGCTCGAGGCGATCGAGCGCCACAAGGTGACGGTGATCGCCGCGCTGCCGATGATGTATGCGGCGATGCTTTCGCATCCCGACAAGCCCAGGCGCGACCTGGGCAGCCTGCGCCTGTGCATCTACGCGATGGCCCCGATGTCGAAGGCACTGGTGCTCAGGATGCTCGACGAGTTCTGTCCGAACCTCATGCAGCCCGGTGGACAGACCGAGGTCATTGCGCCCGCCACGGTCTTCGAGGCCCACGAGCAGCGCAAGCGTTTCGGTGCGTACTGGGGTGTCGCCACGACAGCCAACGAAGTCGCGGTCATGAGCGACGACGGCCAGTTGCTGGGGCGCGGCGAGGTTGGCGAGATCGTGTTCCGCGGTCCGAGCGTGATGCTCGGCTACTACAAGGACCCGGAGGCGACCGCGCATGCGTGGCGCCACGGGTGGCACCACTCGGGTGACCTGGGCATGTTCGACAAGGACGGGCAGTTGCTGTTCATGGACCGCCTGAAGGACATGATCAAGTCGGGCGGCGAGAACGTGCCGTCGATCAAGGTCGAAGAAGTGCTGCTGCGCCACCCCGCGGTGTTCAATGTCGCGGTGGTCGGACTGCCGCACGATCGATGGGGCGAAGCGATCACCGCCTTCATCGTGCTCAGGCCGGGGACGACGGCAACGCCGGACGAGGTGATTGCGCATTGCAAGGAGCAGCTCGGCGGCTTCGAAGTGCCCAAAGACATCGTTTTCGTACCGGCACTTCCCATGACGCCGACGGGCAAGATCCAGAAATTCGAGTTGCGCCGCGCGAATCTGGCGTACTACCAGAACGATTGAGTCCACCGTATGGCCAACGCTGCGCTCCCGACCAGCGGTTTGACGTCTGCGGGACGCACCCTCCAGTCGTCGGCGCGGCCCGTCAATATCCGCGTGCCGGCTCGATGATGTTGTCCGGCAATTCGCCCGCTGAGACGCGGAGGATGTTGGCTGCGATCTGCCTGGCCGAGGATGACGGAATCGCCACCGACGCGAGGTGCGGGGTGATGAGCACGTTGGGCATGCGCCACAGCGCATCTCCGGCCGGCAGGGGTTCGCGCTCGAAGACATCCAGCGTTGCCGCGCCGATGTGGCCACTTTGGAGCAGCTCCGTCAACGCGGCCTGATCCACCAGGGCGCCCCTGGCGACGTTGATGAAAGCAGCGCCAGGCCTCATTTTCTCGAGACGGCCGCGATCGAAGAGTCGGTTTGTCTGCGGCGTGAGCGGCAGCATCAGCACGACGATGTCCGCTTGGCCGATCACGGCATCGAGCGTCTCCATGCCGGCAGAACACGCCACGCCATCGATCTGCGCAAGACTGCGTGACCAACCCAGCGTCCTGAACCCCTGGCGCTGAATTTCATGCGCTGCCTTGGCTCCCAGCTGCCCCAGTCCCAGCACCGCAACGGTGATTTCCTCCGGCGAACGCGGGTGGCGATAGGTCCACTCGCCCGAGCGCTGGGCCTGCTCGAAGAGTGGAATGTCCCGGGCGTGCCGGAGCACCGCGAACAGCACATAACCGGCCATCATCCTCGACATCTGCGGATCGGTGATCCGGGTGATGGGAATGTTCCCGGGGAGATCGTCGCGTGTCACCAGCGAGTCGACTCCGGCGCCCAGGTTGATGATCAGCCGAAGATTCGTCATCTGCCTGAAGATGCCCTGCGGGGGCTTCCAGACCAGGGCGTAGTCGATCAGTTCCGGCCGCTCGGCCTGGCTCGCGTGAACCACATGAAGTGCCGGAAGCTGCGCCTGAAGCGCTTCTTTCCAAGTCTGGAAATCGTCGAAGTCGCTGTAGAAGGCCAGGGTGCCGACAGCCTTTGCTTCAGGAGACGTCATGGTCGAAAGCCTATTTGCTCTTTCGCACCAGGCGCGCGATGGCCTCGATGGCGAGTTCGTAGCCGTCCCCCCCGAGTCCGGCAATGACACCATCCGCCACCTTCGATATGTAGGAGTGATGGCGGAAGGGCTCGCGCTTCCAGATGTTGCTCATGTGGGCTTCGATGATCTTTCCGGGGAAAGACATCAGGGCATCCAGGATGGGGATGGACGTGTAGGTCAAACCGGCCGCATTGATGACGATGCCGTCCGCAACGCCGCGGGCTTCCTGGATCCAGTCGATCAGCTGTCCTTCATGGTTCGACTGCAGGAAACGCAGGCCGACCTCGAGCGAGGCTGCCTTCTGCTCGCAGCGCGACTGCAGGACGGGGAAGCTGTCGGTGCCGTAGCTCTTGTTGGCATCCAGGCCATAGAGGTTGGCGTTGGGGCCGTTCAGGAACCAGACGGTGACAGGAGGCTTCGAGGTTTGGGTCATTTGTTTCTCAAGCTTCGTAGGGGCGGGTGGCCTGCATGGCGGGCAGGCTCTGGAAGGCTTCGTTCCAACGGGCGGCGACGCCGCATTGGGCGCGCCAGTTCAGTGCGGGAAACCGGAAGTCCAGATACCCCAATGCGCAGCCGATGGTGATCTCGCCGATGGTGGGCTCTTCGTGGGCCAGGTCGGATGCGATGGCTTCGATGGCGGCGAGGCAGCTCGTGACCTTCGTCAAAAGGGCTTCGTGCCAAGTGGGCCACTGGAATTCGGCGGGGCGCGCCGTCAGCTCGTAGCGCGCCAGCAGCGCGGCGTCGAGCAGGCCATCGCCCAGTGCCTGGCGGCTCAGTGCCGTCCATCGGTCGGTGCCGGACGCAGGAAATATCTTCTCTGCGCCCGCCTGGCTGGCCAGGTACTCGCAGATCACCCGGCTGTCGTAGAGGGCCTGACCGCTTGGCAGGATCAGGGTCGGCACCTTGGCGAGCGGGTTGTGAGCGGCGATGCGCGGGTCGCGTCGAATCGGATGAGCGGCGCTGTCCAGGAGCTGGATCTTGTCGGCCTGTCCGGTCAGGTGCGCGCACACCATGACCTTCCGCACGAAGGGGGAGGTCGGAGCAAAGAGGAGTTTCATCATCAGGGCACCAGCACCAGCTTGCCGAACACCTTGCCGCTTTCCAGCAAGGCATGGGATGCCGCAGCCTCCGCGACCGGGAAAGTGCCGTGGATGCGCGGCGCGATCCGCCGGTTTTTCAGCAGCGGTATCACGTGGTGGGCCAGGCGCTTGGCCATGCGGGCCTTTTCATCGTGACTCTGCGGACGCATGGTGGAGGAGTGCAGGCTCAGCTGGCGCTGCATCAGCGTCAGCAGTTCAATGGTGACCGCCGAGCCCTGCATGAAGGACAGGCTGACATGCCGTCCGCCGAAAGCCATGGCTTGAAGATTGCGGCGCACATAGTCGCCGCCGACGATGTCGAGCACCACGTCCACCCCGCGCCCCTCGGTGTAGTCCAGGCAGGCCTGGGTGAAGTCGGTGGTGGGCCAGCAGATCGCCAGATCGGCGCCCAAGGCCTTCAGTTCGGGAAATCGGGCTTCGTCGTTGTCGGTCACGATGACCGTGCAGCCGGCCGCATGGGCCATCTGGATCGCCAGCGTGCCGATGCCGCCCGCGGCGCCGTGGATCAGAACCGTCTCGCCCATGGCCAGACGGCCGAGTTCGAACAGGTTGTGCCAGACAGTGAAGAGCCCTTCGGGCAAAGCGGCTGCCTCGACATCGGACAGAGCGGCCGGCACCACGAAGGAATGATCGACCGACGCCGTGCACCACGGCGCATAGCCTCCGCCGGGCACCAGGCTCATGAGGCGCTGGCCCACAAGCGTGCTGTCGGCACCGGGGCCGCAGGCGACGACCTCGCCGCACACCTCCAGGCCGAGCACGTCGGTGATGCCGGGTGCGGGCTTGGCGATGCCCTGACGCTGCATGACGTCGGGCCGGTTGATGCCGGCGGCGAGCACGCGCAGCAGGACTTCGCCGGCTCCGGGCACGGGCATGGGGCGCTCGGCCAGCCCCAGCACGCTGGCGTCGCCGGGCTCCCGGGCGACGATGGCTTGCATGGAACTCGGAAGGGGGGTTCTGATTTCGGTCATGGGGTCTGCTTGGCCTTTTACTTTCGGGAGCTGAAAACGCTGATGCCCTCGTCGAGAAGGGCGAGCCCGGCGACCGAGCCGACGGGCCAATGCTGCATGGCGCCGAGGCCTGCACTGCGCACCGTGACCACCTGGCGGGCCGTCTTCGGAACATCCACATCCACGTAGGTATTGATGTGGTCGCCTTGAAAGACGTGGTGGATCACGGTGCCGCTCAGGACCGAACCGGCATGCAGGCTCTCCAGCAGGATGTGTTCCGGGCGGACGTAGACATCCAGCCTCTCGCCTTCGTGCGATGCATCGACCAATCGAGCGTGCGGAAGGCTGAGGTAGCCTGAGCCCAGGCGCAGCTGGATATCGTTGGCGGTCTTGCCTTGGTAGTGGGCCGGCAGGATGTTCACGTCGCCAAGAAAGGACGCAACGAACGGGTCCTGCGGACTCCGGTACAGGTCGGCGGGCGAGGCGATCTGGCGAATGACGCCGGCCGACATCACGGCGATGCGGTCCGACATGGCCAGCGCCTCGCCCTGGTCGTGAGTGACGAAGACCGTGGTCAGGCCCAGGCGGCGCTGGATCTCGCGAATCTCGACCTGCATCGAGCCGCGCAAGCTCTTGTCCAGGGCCGAGAAGGGCTCGTCGAGCAGCAGCACCTTGGGCTGGATGATCAGTGCGCGCGCCAGCGCCACACGTTGCTGCTGGCCGCCGGACAGTTCGCGCGGCTTGCGGTGCCCCAGGCCAGTGAGCTTGACCATGGCCATCGCTTCCTTGACGCGCTGGGCCACCTCGGTCTTGGACACGCCCCGCATCCGCAGGCCATAGCCGATGTTGCGCTCCACGGTCATGTGCGGAAAGAGCGCGTAGTTCTGGAAGACGATGCCGATCTGCCGCTTGTGCGGCGGATCGCTGGTCACCGGCTGGCCCTCGATGAAGATCTCGCCGCTGTCGGCCTCGGCAAAGCCCGCGATCAGGTTCAGCAGCGTCGTCTTGCCGCAGCCCGACGGACCCAGCAGGGTCAGGAATTCGCCACGCTTGATCTTCAGCGAGACCTCGTGCAACACGGTCTGGTCGTGGTACTTCTTGACCACGCCTTCCAGGCTGACGGCGATGTCGGCCTGCGGATGCGAAAGGCTGGGCTGCGCTGCAGGGTCGGAGTGGACTACTTTCATGCCCGAACGATAAGTCATGGATCCCCGACCGGGTCTTTGCCGAAATTGATGCGGCCCCTCGGAAAAACGAAAGGCCTCGATGGCCGCAGGGCACATGCCCCTGCAAGGGCCTCGTGGGCAGCGCTTTGCTTTTTCCTAAGCCCTGAATCCGAAAACTGTGATTCTCAAATGTGGCGTGCTTCTTCAGACTCGCCTGCATCGACGGCTGATGTCTCCAGGCTGCCTGGCGACGTGCATCAGAGGCGATCTTCTTTAGGAAACCCAAATGTCAGTGGAAAAAATCAATACCTTGGTGGTCGGCGCCGGTCAGGCGGGCATTGCGATGAGCGAGCACCTTTCCCTCATGGGCGTGCCGCATGTGGTGCTGGAGCGCAATCGGATCGCGGAACGCTGGCGTTCGGAGCGTTGGGATTCCCTGGTCGCGAACGGCCCTGCCTGGCATGACCGTTTTCCGGGGCTGAAGTTCGACGATGTGTCGCCAGAGTCGTTTCCGCCGAAAGAGCGCATGGCGCAATACTTCGAGGACTACGCCGCCAAGCTGAAGGCGCCGGTGCGTACCGGCGTCGAAGTCAAACAGGTGGAGCGCCACATCGGTCGCCCGGGCTTCAAGGTGACGACCTCCGAGGGTGTCATCGAGGCGACCAACGTCGTTTCGGCCACCGGTCCTTTCCAGATTCCGGCCTATCCGAAGATCGTTCCCGAAACCGACAGCATTCAGCAGTTGCATTCCTCGGCGTACAAGAACCCGGGCCAGTTGCGAGAAGGCGCCGTGCTGGTGGTGGGTGCGGGTGCCTCCGGCTCGCAGATCGCCGAGGAACTGCGAAAAGCGGGCAAGACGGTCTATCTCTCGGTGGGCGAGCACTACCGCCCGCCGCGTTCCTATCGTGGCCGCGACTACTGCTGGTGGCTGGGTGCCCTGGGCCTGTGGGACGAGGTCAAGATCAAGCCCAAGAAGCAGCACGTCGCGTTCGCCGTCAGCGGCTACGAGGGTGGCAAGACGGTCGATTTCCGCCGCCTTGCACACATGGGCGTGACGCTGGTGGGCCTGACCAAGGCCTACAAGGGTGGCGTCATCGAATTCGAAGAAGGCTTGGCCGGGAATGTCGCGGAAGGCGACCAGGCGTACTTCGACGTGTTGCGTGAAGCGGATGCCTATATCGAGCAGAACGGCCTGCCGTTTCCGCCGGAGCCCGAAGCCTGGGACCTGCTGCCGGATCCGGATTGCCTCAAGGAACCGATCATGAGCCTGGATCTCGGCAAGGCCGGCATCACGACCATTCTCTGGGCGACCGGATTCACGTTCGACTACAGCTGGCTGAAGGTCAATGCCTTCGATGAAAAGGGCGCGCCTTTTCACAAGCGGGGCATTTCCGCCGAGAGCGGCATCTATTTCCTGGGATTGCCGAACCTGGTCAATCGCGCGTCATCTTTCATCTATGGCGTGTGGCATGACGCGAAGTACATCGCCGACCATATCGTGATCCAGGACGCGTACATGTCATACGGCAAGACCTGAGCCTGCATGGATCAGGGCGTGTTCACCCTATTTCCAGGGTCGCGAAGGCCTGCCAAGGCGGGCCAATCAAGGCGCGCGACGCCGCATGTGCGTTGGCACATGCCAGGAGCGCAACGCGGAGTGGCACGCCTTGGCAGGCCTTCCCTTCGGGTTGCCCGGCCAAGGGGCCGTCTGCGGCGTTGCCCGCGCTTGCAAGGCGCGAGCCTTGCTGCGCACGGGCGCCTTGCATCCAGCCCCTTGGCCGGGCAACGCGATCCCTGGAAATAGGATGAACACGCCCTTGATCACCTGCATCGAAGACCTGCGCCGCCTGGCGAGGAAACGTGTGCCTCGGATGTTCTACGACTACGTGGACGGCGGCTCGTGGACCGAATACACCTACCGTGCCAACGAAGAGGATTTCGGGAAGATCGAATTCCGCCAGCGCGTGGCGGTAGACATCACCGAGCGCAGCATCGCCAGCACCATGGTGGGCCAGCCGGTCAGCATGCCGGTGGCAATCGCGCCCACCGGTCTCACCGGCATGCAGCATGCCGATGGTGAAATCCTGGCGGCGCGCGCGGCGCAGAAATTCGGCATTCCCTTCACCCTCTCGACCATGAGCATCTGCCCGATCGAGGCGGTGGCCGAGGCGACCGGTCGCCATCCGTTCTGGTTTCAGCTCTATGTGCTGCGCGACCGGAACTTCGTGGAAGGCCTGATCGACAGGGCCAGCAACGCCAACTGTTCCGCGCTCGTGGTCACCATGGACCTGCAGGTCTTCGGACAGCGGCACAAGGACAAGAAGAACGGCCTGTCCACGCCCCCTCGGCCGACCCTGCGCAACCTCGTCAATCTGGCGAGCAAGCCGCGCTGGTGCTGGAACATGCTGGGCACCCGGCATCGCCATTTCGGCAATATCGTCGGGCACGCGAAGGGCGTGGACAACATCGGCTCGCTGGTGGAGTGGACCCGGGAACAGTTCGATCCGCGCCTGTCCTGGCAAGACATCGAATGGATCAAGAAGCGCTGGAACGGCAAGCTGATCGTCAAGGGCATCCAGGATCCCGAGGATGCGCGGCTGGCGGTGGAAAGCGGGGCCGATGCCATCGTGGTGTCCAACCATGGCGGCCGCCAGCTCGACGGCGCCTCCTCATCGATCTCCACCCTGCCACGCATCGTGGAAGCCGTCGGGCACCGGGTGGAGGTGCACATGGATGGCGGCATCCGCTCGGGGCAGGACGTGTTGAAGGCGATCGCGCTCGGAGCGCGCGGCACCTACATCGGCCGCGCCATGATGTACGGCCTGGGCGCCCTGGGAGAGAAGGGCGTCACCACCGCCTTGCAGCTCATCCGGAACGAACTCGATCTCTCCATGGCCTTCTGCGGCAAGACGGATATCCGCGGGGTCGACCGCGACATCCTGCGCATGCGCTAAGGCCTACTGGCAGAGGAAGTCGACGAGGCCGGCCAGCATCCGGTCGCAGGCTTCGATCTGCGACAGCTCCACGTACTCGTCGGCCTTGTGCGCCACCTCGATGCTGCCCGGACCGCAGACCAGCACCGGGGTCTCGCGCCAGCTCTGCTTGAACAAGCCGCCCTCGGTTCCGTAGTCGACCTTGGTGCAGCGGGTGCCGGGGGGCAGCAAGGAACTGAGCAGGCCGACTGCCGGTGAATCCTCGGGCGTGCTCAGGCTGGGATAGCTGTTGGTCAGCTGAATCTCCGGCAAGGGGGCTTCGGGATGCAGCGCATCGGCCGCCACACGGTCGACCAGGCGTTGGAGTACGCGGGCCAGGATCTCTTCGGGCTGGTCTTCGGAGACATGGCGAATCTCGAAGCTGAGTTCGCATTCGCTGGGCACGATGTTCAGGGCCCGGCCGCCGTGGATCACGCCGACGTGGACCGTGGAGTAGGGCACTCCGTAGCCATCCTCACGAGGGCCGGTTTCAGACAGTTCACGCTGCACGTCGCGCACCGACGCGACGAGGTCGCTCGCCATGTGGACGGCGTTGATGAACTTGGGCGCCAGGCCCGAATGGCCGGCCTGGCCGCAGCAGACCGCCCGGTAGGCGGACTTGCCCTTGTGGCCGGTTCCAATACGCATCAGCGTGGGCTCGCCGACGATGCAGAGGTACGGGGCAGGAAGGCTGTTCTCGAGTCGGCGCAGCAGGTGGCGCACGCCGACGCAGCCGATCTCTTCGTCGAAGGACAGCGCCAGTTGCAGGGGCCGCATCAGCGGTCTCCGGGCCGCCGCCACCATGGCCGTGACCGCGCAGGCGACGAAGCCCTTCATGTCGGCCGAGCCGCGTCCGTAGATGCGGCCGTCCTTGTGCGTGGCTTCGAAGGGCGGCGAGGTCCAGGGCTGTCCGTCCACGGGCACCACGTCGGTGTGGCCGGAGAGCAAGACACCCGGAATGCCTGGCGGACCCACCGTGGCGAACAGGTTGGTCCTGCTGGCGTCCTGCGGATCCGGCGCGAGGGTGGATTCGATGCCGGCTTCCGCCAGGATCTCCTGCACCTTGTGGATGAGGCCGATGTTCGGTTTCAGGGAAACCGAAGGGAAGGCAATCAGCGTTTCCAGCAGCGAGATGCTGGACATGCTTGCAGAACTTGCTTGGTTCATGACCGATGCGTGGGGCGCCTCAGGGCGCCGTGATGTGGGGGTCGAAGAAACTTGCCGCACTCATGCCAGGGATGTACTGGTCGGAGATATAGGCGCGGCAGCGCTCCATGAAGACGCGGGTCAGTCGCGACTGCTTCATCGGTTTGTAGGTCGCCAGTCCCAGCAGCATCGGGCGATGGGTGCCGGCCAGACGCACACGCACCATGCGCTTGCCGTCGAGCGCCTGGTTCGATTTGGGCCGCACGTTGAACAGCGCATACCCGATGCCGTTGGCCACCATGGACCGCACGACCTCCTCGGACCGCGAGCGCGCCACGATGTTCGGCGTGACGCCGGCCATGGCAAAAAGCGAGGTGAAGTATTCCCGGCTCATGGGCAGATCCAGCAGCACATAGGGCTGGGCTGCCAGCTCCTCGAACGTGACGGCCGTCTCCTGCGCCAACGGATGCAGTTCGCTCACCAGCACATAGGGCGGCAGCGTCGCCAGGGTTTCGAACTCGATGTCGTCGCCCAGGTGCAGGTCGTAGGTGATCGCCAGGTCGACCTCGAGCGCACGGAGCTTGTTCATCAAGACCACCTGGTCGCCTTCGACCATCTCCACGCCGACCTTCTCGAACGCCCGGGAGAATCCGAAGATGACCTCCGGCGCGATCATGGCGGTGAGCGACTGGAAGCTGCCCACCCGCAAAGCGCCTTGCATGACATCGCACGAATCCGAGGCGATTTCATACAGGCGGAATGACTGGTCCAGCACATCCTGGCACTGTCTCAGGACCAGGGTGCCGATGGCGGTCAGCCCCAGTCCCTTGGACGGATGGCGGACGAACAACTGCACGTTCAGTTCGGACTCGAGATGCGCAATGGCCGCGGAGATCGAGGGCGAGGAGATATGGATCTGCGCCGACGCAGCGGCGATGCTGCCGTGTTTCGCGGTGGCGACAAAGTACTCCATCTGACGCAATGAAACGCGGTTGAGCATATCGAGTTAGAGAAGAGGCCGTGGAACGTCGCGGGACGTTGACGGTCCAGTGTACCGGCGGCCCTTCAGAGGTTTCCGGGCACCCCGAAGCTGGGGGCTGCGCGCGGGTCGAGCGCCCGCGTGACGTAGGCTTGCAGCTGCGGTTCGTAGACCTTCCAGGTGGCGTAGAGCGCCTGCACCGGGTCGAGCTCCACCCAGTCCAGCCGCAGATCCACGATGGGCCAGTTCTGGTCCCCGTAGACCAGCAGGCCGGCCGAATGCACAGGGCCCTCCTCGCCACCGGCCGCCTGGCCTGCGAGCATGGCTTGCATCAGGCGTTCGGCCAGCGGGCCCTCGGCGCTCTCGAAAGCCGACAGCATGGCCTGGGGCACCTCGCGTGTGAGCAGCATGTTGCCGGCGCAGGCCGCATGGGTGCCGACCACGCTGGCCAGGGTGCCCAGCGCCTTGGCGCCGGTGAAAACCACCGGCGGGTTCGATGCATCGATGGCCATCACCTGGCGGTACTCGATGAAGGGGCGCTTTTGCAGCTCGGCCACCGCTTGCGCCGGCGTCAGTCCGCTGGCGAGCAGGTCCAGCGCGAGCGGGCCCAGGTCCGGATCGGTGATGTTCTGGCTGGCGGCGGCGCCCACGTTCTTGCGGCCGCGGATGCACCGTGCGGCGACCGCGGGAGAAGACGAGGCCACGGCAGCACCGAACTGCCCGGTGGCGGGGCAGCGCGCGATGATGGAGAACGTCATGGAAGCTCAGTCGGGGATCACGGCGGTGGCATCAATTTCCACCAGCCATTCCGGACGGGCCAGGGCCGACACCACGATGCCTGTCGACACCGGGAAAACCCCCTTCAGCCAGCGGCCCACGACGAGATAAACCGCCTCGCGGTAGCGCGGATCGATGATGTAGATGGTGATCTTGCAGATGTCCTGGATCTCGCCGCCGGCTTCCTTCAGCAGCATCGCGATGTTGGCCATGGCCTGCTCCGCTTGTCCGCTGACATCGCCGATGCAGACGCTCTCGGACGTGTCGAGGTTCTGTCCGATCTGCCCGCGCAGGAAAACGGTGCTGCCCCGGGCGACAACGGCCTGGCAAAGGTCGTTGTCGAGCTTCTGTTCCGGGTACGTGGCCTTGGTATTGAAAGGGCGGATGCGGGTGTGTTTCATGTTGCTGGGGGCTATGCCTGGAAAGTTGGCGACTTCGGGAATGGCAATGGTCATCGGCGCTGGCCATCGGTGCCATTTGTTTTTTCCGGGCGACCGTTTAGGAATTTCCGAGCGTTGCTCGCCGTCCCGCGCCCATCGGGAAATTTGAGGCACCCCTAAGTAAAAGGCGACTTGGCCGTAGAGGGCGAGTTCCACATCATCCGGTCACCGCGGTGGGTGGGCGTGGTGCTGGCGTGATTCTTGTATCGCCAGGCGGCTCACCGACGGACTCTCAGCTCCGACCAACGTCAACTTCTCAATTGAGGGTATTCAATGATTCGCAAGCTTTTGAAACTGTGCATGTTCTCCGCCGCGCTGGCCGCCACGTCGGCCTATTCGCAGGACAACGCCCTGGTGGTGAGCACCTGGGGCGGAAGTTTCCGCGACCTCATCGACGAGAACATCGGCAAGGAGTTCACCAAACAAACCGGCGTGCCGGTGAAGTACGTGACCGGCGGCACCATCGACCGCTTGAACAAGGCCAAGCTCGCCTCCAAGCCCGAAAGCGACATCACGTTCACGACCTCGCATGTCGGCTGGCTCTACGTCAACAGCGATCTGTTCGAGCAGCTCGACAACAGCAAGATCCCGAACGCCAGCCGCCTGGTCGACCGCGCCAGGATCAGCCCGTACCACATCGGCAGCTGGGCCTATGTGTATTCCATCGGCTATCGCGCCGACCTGCTGCCGCCCAGCGTCAAGTTCGAAAGCTGGAATGACCTGTGGAATCCGGCCCTGAAAGGCAAGATCAGCGCCCCTGACTTCGACCCCAGCCATTTGATTGCGGTTTCCGCCATGCTGTCGGGCGGGGACGCCAAGTCCTGGGAAAAGGGCCAGGACAAACTCAAGGCGCTCAAGCCCAACTTCAAGGCCTTCTATACCAACGACGCCAATGCGCAGCAACTGATCGCCACCGGGGAAACGCCCGTAGAAGTCATTCTCTCGATGAACGCGTACCACATGGCCAGCCAGGGCGTGCCGATCAAGGTGGTCATGCCCAAGGAAGGTGCGGTGCTCGGCGTTGACACCATGGCCATCATGAAGGGCAGTACCAAGACCGACCTGGCCCACAAGTTCCTGAACATTGCGCTGTCGCCCGAAGTGCAGTCGAAGATCGTGGCTTCGAAGAAGGCCAGCCCGGTCGTCGACAACGCAACGGTTTCGGCCGAAGACGCCAAGCTGCCTGGCGTGTTCACCACCAAGGCACAGTGGGATACCCAGACCATCGTCATCGACAACAAGCTGCGCGCCGAGAAGACTGCAGAGTGGCGCAAGTGGTTCACCGAAAACATCATGAACTGAACCCGTTGAGGGTTCATCAAGGGGGAGGGTTCTTGCGCCGTTGGGCCGCAGCAATCCTCCCTGGCCGATCAAGTCTCTGGAACAAGGTTTAGGAATGCGCTCCGATCTACGGGCCTGGTTGGTATCCCCAGCCGTGATAGTTGCGGTGGGCATCGTCGTGTCCCTGGCCGCGGTGTTCCAGTTCAGCTTTCGGGCGTTTGTCCCTGGCTCACTGGATGTCGGCGGGCTGACCTTCGCCAACTTCACCGGCATGGGCAAGTCGATTTATCTCGATGCGTTTGCCAATACCTTGTTGCTGAGTGTGGAGACGACGGTTTTCTCGCTTCTCGCCGCCTATCCCCTGGCCTACGCCCTCGTTCGTGTGAAGAACCGGGCTCTCAAATCCTTCATCCTGATCGTTTCGATCACGCCGCTGTTTCTGGGTGAAATCGTCCGGACCTACTCGTGGATCGCGGTCCTGGGCAGCAACGGCTTCATCAACGGTACCTTGCGAAAGCTCGGCCTGATCGAATGGCCATTCGAACTCATGTTCACCCACTTGGGCGTGCTCGTCGCGCTGGTGCACGTGACGATTCCCGTGGTGGTCCTGATGCTTGCGACAGCGATATCCCACATCGACCGCGACTATGAAAAGGCCGCGCAAAGCCTGGGCGCCGGCCCCGTCAGAACCTTCGTCACGGTGACCCTGCCTCTTTCAATGCCGGGCATCCTGGCCAGCATCACGACCGCCTTTGCCTGGACTTTCAGTGCTTTCGCGACGCCTCAGATGATCGGCGGAGGCCGCGTGCCCACGGTGTCGACCCTGGTCTACCAACTGGGTTTTTCTTCGATGAATTTTCCGCTGGCAGCCAGCCTGAGCGTGATGGGCCTGCTGATGACGACCGCGGCGCTCTTCGCCTTGGGACTGTTGACGAAGCGCCTGAAGGCCGCTGGAGGACACTGAAATGAAAATCCGAAGCTCCCTGCCTCTGCCGCTGCGTGTTGCCGGCCCGCTCCTGATCGCCATCCTGCTTGCATTCGTATTGTTGCCGGTGGTGGTGGTGACGATCGCCGCATTCAATGAAAAAGCGATCCTGGCCTTTCCGCCTGAGTCGTATTCGCTCAAGTGGTTCTTGCGGGTGTTCAGCTATCCGGATTTCCAGGAGGGTTTTCGCTCGAGCATGGTCATCACCGGATGGTCTTCTTTCCTGGCATTGGTGATCGGGACCTGTCTTTCCATCGCCGTGAAGCGGTTGGAATTCAGCGGCAAGCAGCTCCTGCTCGCGATCCTGCACTCGCCGCTGGTGGTGCCGCATTTCACGCTGGGGCTGGGCCTGCTCATCCTGGTGTCCCAGATCTCGATGCAACGCGCCTATGGCATCGTCATCCTGTGCCATGTCATGCTGGTTCTGCCCTTTGTGCTCCGAAGCGTCTATGTTTCCATGGAGAACCTGGACGAACGGCTTGAACAGGCAGCGGCCAGCCTGGGCGCGTCGCCGGTGAAAGTGCTTTTCACGGTCACGGTCCCGCTTCTGGCTCCCGGGCTCTTCGGCGGATGGCTGTTCGCCGCCATCATGTCGTTCAGCGAATTCACTGCCTCGCTGTTCGTGACGACGCAGAACACGCAGACGCTGCCGGTGGCCATGTACAACTATGTTCGGGAGTTTGCCGACCCGACGCTGGCGGCACTCTCCGCTGTCTACATTGCGGTGACGGCAGCGCTGCTTGCGTTTGCCAACTATTTTCTGGGCTTGGGGAAGATACTCAACATCGAGGACAGCCACTAGCGGAGCGCTGGGGCGCGGATCGAGCTGGGCACATCCTCCTCTGAACGGCCGCCGGCCCGGTCGGCCGACCCGAGTTCCGTCGCGTTCACCCATTGAACCGAGGAGGAATGAAATGGCCTACGACACCGAACAACCCGAAGGCGGCGTGCCCATCAAGATGTGGACGCGCGGCGTGCCGGTCGAAGACGAGGCGAAGAAGCAGCTCTTCAACGCAGCGCGCCTTCCCGTCGTGTTCAGGCACATCGCGGCCATGCCCGACGTGCACCTGGGCATCGGCGCGACCGTGGGCTCGGTGATTCCGACCCTGCGCGCGATCATTCCGGCGGCCGTCGGCGTGGACATCGGCTGCGGGATGATGGCCTGCAAGACCACCCTGCATGCGAACGACCTGCCGGACAAGCTCGGGCCGCTGCGTGCGGCGATCGAACGCGCGGTGCCGCACGGCGCGTCGCCGCGCCACCGCGGCCGCGATCAAGGCAGCTGGGAAGACCCGCCCGATGCGGTCGATCAGGCCTGGGCGACGCTGGCGGAAGAGTTCGATGCGCTGTGCGAGCTGCACCCGCGCCTCAGGAACACGAACAACCGCAAGCACCTGGGAACGCTGGGGAGCGGCAACCACTTCATCGAGGTCTGCCTCGACGAAGACGGCGCCGTGTGGCTCATGCTGCACTCGGGTTCGCGCGGCGTGGGCAACGCGATCGGCACGCACTTCATCGCGCTCGCGAAGAAGGACGCCGAACTGCACCAGCGCAATCTGCCCGACCAGGACCTCGCCTACTTCGAGGAGGGCGCGCGGTACTTCGGCGACTACGTGCGCGGCGTCGGCTGGGCGCAGAGGTTCGCAGCGCGCAACCGCGAAGTGATGATGGCCAACCTGCTCGCGACCCTTCGCAAGGTGATCGCCAAGCCCTTCGAGTCGCACGTCGAGGCGGTGAACTGCCACCACAACTACGTGCAGCAGGAGCGCCATTTCGGCGAGGACGTGTTCGTGACCCGCAAGGGCGCAGTGAGCGCGAAGCGCGGCGAGCTGGGCATCATCCCGGGCAGCATGGGTGCGTGCAGCTTCATCGTGCGCGGTCTCGGCAATCCGGAGAGCTTCGAGAGCTGCTCGCACGGCGCCGGTCGCGTGATGAGCCGCACGAAGGCGAAGAAGCTGTTCACGATCGCCGACCAGATCAGGGCGACCCAAGGCGTCGAATGCCGCAAGGACAAGGACGTGATCGACGAGATCCCGATGGCCTACAAGGACATCGATGCGGTCATGGCTGCGCAGAAGGACCTGGTCGAGGTCGTCCACACCTTGAAGCAGGTGGTGTGCGTGAAAGGGTGAGCGCCGGCGCTGCGGGCGGCTACGAATTCACCGGGCCGTCTCCAGTGGAAATGACGCGCAGGACATCGCGCGCGATCGCTCCCATCCATCGCTTGTCGTTCTTCAGCAAAGGGTCGGCGAAGGCCTTGTCGAAGGTGGGGCGGACGATCTTCGCGTAGTTCAAGGTGCCGAGAATGATCGTGAGGATGACGACGGCGGGAAGGTCGCTGCGAACAAGGCCGGCTGATTGCGCATCGTCCAGCAGCTTCAGGCTGCCCGCCAGGAAATCTTCGAGCGGCCTCGCTTGCGCCACCTGGATCCGTTCGGAGTTGTCGAGCAGCTCGCGCGTGATGAGCTTGAATCCCGTAGGCCTGGCTTGCATCCATTCGACCTGAAGCTCGACGAACGCTTGCAAGCGCTCTTGCAGGCTCCCGGCCGATTCGAAGCGCTTGTGCAGGCGCGCCATCAGCTCTTCGGCCTGTTGTTCGAGAACCGCCCGGTACAGCTCCTCCTTGCTGGGGAAATGGTGGAGCAGCCCGGGGTTTCCGACATCGCAATCGCGCGCGATGGCCGACAGCGACCCGCCTTGAAATCCATGCTCGGCGAAGTGATGCTCCGCGCGTTCAAGGATG
Source organism: Variovorax sp. M-6 (assembly GCF_052114385.1). NCBI lineage: Bacteria > Pseudomonadati > Pseudomonadota > Betaproteobacteria > Burkholderiales > Comamonadaceae > Variovorax > Variovorax sp. M-6. The sequence continues at coordinate 59,336 of NZ_JBFREQ010000018.1, forward strand.
ATTTCTTTGCGAGACTTGGGTTTGCTGGGCATCTCGCGATTGTAGGAACGGGCGCTCAGTTGATCGCGCGCGCGTGCCCGACCCAATAGGACGCCCGCAGTTCCCGCTTGAGCAGCTTGCCCGACTCCGTGCGCGGGAGCACGGCCACGAAGTCGATCGTCTTCGGGCACTTGAAGTGGGCGATGTGGTCCCGCATGAACTTGATCAGGTCGGCCTCGCTTGCCGACGCGCCCGGGCGCAGCACCACGCAGGCCTTGACGGACTCGCCCCATACGGGATCGGGGACCCCGATGACTGCGCCGTCGGCCACGTCCGGGTGCTTCATCAAGGTGTTCTCGACCTCCGCCGGATAGATGTTCTCGCCGCCGGAGACGATCATGTCCTTGATCCGGTCGCTCAGGAAGAGATAGCCGCCCTTCAGGTAGCCGGCGTCGCCCGAGCGGAACCAGCCGCCCGAGGCGTCGCGCCCCTCCGGATACGACTCCCGCGTGGACTCCGGCTTGCCCCAGTATTCCTTGAAGTTTCGATCGCTGCGGATCCAGACCTCTCCCACGCGCCCCTCTTCCATGTCGGTCAGCGCGATCGGGTCGACCACTCGCAGTTCGACGCGAGGCATCGGTCGCCCGGCCGAGCGCAGCAGTTCGGCGCCGCGGCGATGGTCCTCGGGCGTCAAGGTGGTGACCACGCCGGACACCTCCGTCAAGCCGTAGATCTGGGAGAAGTCGCAATCGAAGACGTCCATCGCCGCGCGAAGGACCGGCTCGGTGATGGGAGACCCGGCGTACGCCATGAGTTCGAGACTGCCGAAGTCCAGTTCGCGCGCAGCGGGTTGCGACAGCAGGAAACTGATCATCGCGGGCACCAGGAGAACATGCGTGATCTTCTGGCTGGACAGCGCCGAGAGGTACTCCTTCGGATTGAATTCCTTGAACGTCACGCATCGGCAGCCTGCGTAGACCGGGAACAGAAGCAGCAGCATCCCCGCGATATGGAAGGTCGGCAGCGCATGCCCCAGCGTGGCGTTCTGGTCGAGTTTCCAGGCCTCCGAGGTCACCTGACAGGCGGAAAGCAGTCCGCGATGCGTCAGCACGACCCCCTTGGGGCGGCCTGTGGTGCCCGATGAATAGATATGGAGCGCCTCGTCCTCGAGCGCGATCGCGCGGTCCGCCGTACGGTCGTCAAAGCTTGCGTACCACGTGTCAAGCCGCAAGTGATCGCCGGTCGCGCCATCGACCACGAAGGCGCTGACGCCGCACTGCGCGACGACGTCCGACACGCGGGCCAGAATTTCCGCATCCGCGACCAGCATCCGCGCGCCGGAGTCCTCGAGAATGAACTTGATCTCGTCCGGCGCGAGGCGCCAGTTGATCGGGACGCAGACAGCGCCGATCTTCATGGCCGCAAACACGAGAAGGGCACAGTCTTCGGGACTTCTGGTCAGGATCGCGACGCGGCTGCCGGGCCCCATGTCGAGCGAACGCAGTGCATTCGCGAGCTTGCTCGTGCGCCGGTCGATCTCGGCGAAGGTGACGGACTGCGCGCCGGAAGCGAACACCGTCGCGTCCGGCATTTCACGCGCCCTTCGGGCAAGGCAATCGATCAGATTCGTTTCGTTCATTTCTTGTCTCCTGGTTTTGTATTCGCGCGACGCGCAGCCACCCATCGGCCGGGTCGCCGACTTCGAATCGCTGATGAAGCGCCTGGCGCTCAGCGCCCGGCTTGCATGTCGGCCACTTGCTGCCTGAGCTGCGAATGAAAGCGCGGCGCGCTGTACTCGAAGGTGCCGAAGGTGAGCACGTCATTGGCGCCGGACGCCAGGCCCCTTTGAATCGATTCGGCCAGTTCGTAGTCTTCCGCGAGCGTGCGGCGATACAGGTCGACGTTGGCTTGCCAGTACGCCGTCGCCTTGTCCGAAGCCGGGACTTCCGGAATCAGCGTGAGCTCGTGCACGCGCGTTCTGCTGGCGCCGAGGGGCTCGAGGCTGCTGAGCTGTGCGTGGTCGGGCTGGACCAGGATCGTCGTGTTCGGGAAGAAGAAGTAGGTCAGGTTGCCGTACTTCCTCGGATCGAAGCCTGTCGCCTCGGGGGCGTCTTCCGAAAACCGCGCCTTGATGAGATAGAGGCGCCGGTGGAGGTCGAACTCGTCGATGACCTGCATGTTGTCCACGAACATGTGGGCGATGGTCTTTCGGTGGGCGACCTTGAAGTGATAGGCCTCGAAAGCGCCATCGACCAGCAGCTTCCAGTTGGCTTCGACCTCGTAGGAGCGCGGCGCGAAGGCCACCGGGGCGCTGAGCCCGGCCAGCGATTCCAGGTTGTCCATCAGCGACCCCAGGCTCTCGTTGGGATCCTTCTGCGACAGCTCCGGATCGAGGATGACCCAGACAAGCCCCGCGCGCTCGACCGTGGCCAGCTTGCGCAGTCCGGATTCTTCCTGCTTGAGGCAGGGGAAGCCGAAGGACTGGGGAACACCTCGAAGCGCGCCGTCGGGCCGATAGGTCCACGCGTGATAGGGACAGACAAACGCTCGCGCCTCGTTGCCGCTGCCCTCGGGCACCACGCGGGCGCCGCGATGGCGGCAGACGTTCACGAAGGCCTGAACCTGCCCGCTCTCCTGGCGAACGAGCAGGAGCGGGATGCCGAGATGGGTCATTGAAAGCCACGCCCCGGGAGCTGCGAGCGAGGATCCTGCGGCAACAGGTTGCGGGCAGCGGCGCAGCAGTTTCGATTCCTGGCTCGCCGTGTCGTCGCTGGTGTACTGGCCGACCTCGACCTGGCCGCCGTGGGCATCGGCGTCCGCTCGCTCCGCCTGCATGGCGGCGGTCGCTCTGCGATGCAGGTCGGCGGCAAAGTTTTCGCTCATTGGGGTGTCTCTCGGTCGCGTGAATCAGGATGGATCGAAGCTTGGCGACCGCAGTTTACCGACTGACCAGTCGGTCTGTCAATTTGGCGAGACCTGGCCTCAGCGGGCTGCGTGGGCCGCGCTCAGGCAGGATTCGAAGGCCAGCACCGTGCGTGAAGGCTTGGGCGAGCGCCGCATCAGGCTGACGAAGCGGCAGGCGTAGTTGAAGCGCGCGGGCAGCACCGCTTTCATCGCGCCGCGCTGCTCGAAGACCTGGGCATAGTGGTCGGGCAGGAAGCCGAGAAATCGTCCGGAGAGGATCAGCGTGGCAATGGCCTCCTGGTCGAAGCCGGTGGCCTTGCGCGCCAGTTGGGCCCGGTGACTCAGCTCCATGTTCGGCGAGTGATAGCCGAGGCCGGCGAAGTCGTGCTCGCGCAGCCGCGACCAGGTCAGCTTGCCGTGCGGTCCCTCGAACAGCGGATGCCCCGCGCCGCAGTACAGCAGCATGGTTTCATCGAACAGGTCCCCATAGACCAGGCTCTTCGAACTGCGGTGCGCAGGAATGATGCCGATCTGGAACTTGCCCTCCAGCACGCCTTGCTCGATGGCGTTGATCGAGCCCACGTGCACGGCCAGGCTCACTTCCGGCGCGATCTCCGAGAAGCGGGCGATGGCCTCGCCGATGCGCGCCTTCGGATTGGTCGCCGTCTTGTCGAACAGCGCCACCTCGAGTTGCCCGCCCATGCGGTTGTGGATGTCGTCGATGCTGCCGCGGAAGGCGTCGACCGAAGCCAGCAGCCGCAGCGTCTCGTCGTAGACGCGCTGTCCGTCGGCCGTGAGCGCGAAGCCGGCCCGACCGCGCCGGCACAGCACCAGGCCGAGCCGAGTCTCCAGGTCCTTCACATGCCGGCTCACCGTGGAAGTGCCGATGTTCAGCTCCAGCTCGGCGGCCGCCATGCCGCCGCAATCGACCACGCTCTTGAACACCTTGAGCAGGCGCAGATCCATGTCGCTGAGCTGCCCCAGCACGGCGCGGTTCCTGGCAACGCTTTCGCGCGGTGTCTTTACTTGCATAAAGTGTCAAGTGAACATTGATATTGCACCATTCTCCACACTGAAGGCTCTGCGAACAATCCACCCATCTCATTTCCCCTTCGGAGCCCGCGTCAAGCGGGAATCGCCATGACCCTTGCAACGCCCGCCATCGAACCCACGCCCGCCCTGCGGACCGACGCCGCCTGGCTCGACGCGCACTGGATGCCCTACACCGGCAACCGCAATTTCAAGGCCGATCCGCGGATGATCGTGGAGGCCAAGGGCGCCTACTTCACCGACGGCGACGGCCGCAAGATCTTCGACGGCCTGTCGGGCCTCTGGTGCTCGGGCCTCGGCCACGGCCGCCCCGAAATCACCGAAGCGGTCAGCCGCCAGATCGCCAAGCTCGACTATTCGCCCGCCTTCCAGTTCGGCCACCCCCTCTCGTTCGAGCTGGCCAACAGGATCAAGGAGCTGACGCCCGCCGGGCTCGACTACGTGTTCTTCACCGGCTCGGGCTCCGAAGCCGCCGACACCTCGCTGAAGATGGCACGCGCCTACTGGCGCACCAAGGGCCAGGCCGGCAAGACGCGCCTGATCGGCCGCGAGAAGGGCTATCACGGCGTCAACTACGGCGGCATCTCGGTCGGCGGCATCGCCGCCAACCGCAAGCTGTTCGGCCAGGGTGTCGAAGCCGATCACCTGCCGCACACCCTGCTCGCAGGCAACGCCTTCACGCGCGGCATGCCCGAGACCGGCGCCGAGCTGGCCGACCGCCTGCTCGACCTGATCGCGCTGCACGACGCCTCGAACATCGCCGCCGTGATCGTCGAACCCTTCGCCGGTTCGGCCGGCGTGGTGATTCCGCCCCAGGGCTACCTGAAGCGCCTGCGCGACATCTGCACCGCGAACAACATCCTGCTGATCTTCGACGAAGTGATCACCGGTTTCGGCCGCTGCGGCGCGCTCACCGGCGCGGAAGCCTTCGGCGTGACGCCCGACATCATGAACATCGCCAAGCAGGTCACCAACGGCGCGCAGCCGCTGGGCGCCGTGGTCGCCAGCAAGGAGATCTACGACACCTTCATGGCCGCGGGCGGCCCCGACTACATGCTCGAGTTCCCGCACGGCTACACCTACGGCGCGCACCCGGTGGCCTGCGCCGCCGGCCTCGCCGCGCTCGACGTGCTGCAGAAGGAAGACATGATCGGCCGCGTGAAGACGCTGGCGCCTCATTTCGAGAATGCCGTGCACAGCCTCAAGGGCAGCAAGCACGTGACCGACATCCGCAACTACGGCCTCGCCGCCGGCCTGACCATCGCCGCGCTGCCCGGCGAGCCGGCGCGCCGACCGTACGAGATCGCGATGAACTGCTGGAAGAAGGGCTTCTACGTGCGCTATGGCGGCGACACGATCCAGCTGGCACCGCCTTTCATCGCCGAGAAGGCCGAGATCGATCGCCTCGTCAACGCCCTGGCCGACGCCCTCGCCGAAACCGCCTGATCCCTCACCGAGTCATTCCATGCAAAACGACAAGAACGTCACCACCACCATCGGCCACTTCATCGACGGCCAGCGCGTCGCGGGCGGCACCCGCGTGCAGCCGGTGTTCGATCCGGCCACCGGCTTCTCGGACAAGAGCGTGGCGCTCGCCGACAAGCTCACGGTCGAGCAGGCCATCGCCTCGGCGCAAGCCGCCTTCCCGGCCTGGCGCAACACGCCGCCGCTCAAGCGCGCCCGCGTGATGAGCAAGCTCAAGACGCTGCTCGAAGCCAACGCCGACCGCATCGCCGCGCTCATCACGGCCGAGCACGGCAAGGTGCTCTCGGACGCGCACGGCGAGCTGCAGCGCGGCATCGAGAACGTCGAGTACGCCAGCTATGCGCCCGAGCTGCTCAAGGGCGAGCACAGCAAGAACGTCGGACCCGCCATCGACTCGTGGAGCGAGTTCCAGGCGCTGGGCGTCACGGCCGGCATCACGCCGTTCAACTTCCCCGTGATGGTGCCCTTGTGGATGTGGCCGATGGCCGTGGCCTGCGGCAACACCTTCGTGCTCAAGCCCTCGGAGCGCACGCCCTCCTCGACGCTGCTGGTGGCCGAGCTCGCGCTCGAAGCCGGCCTGCCGCCGGGCGTGCTGAACGTGGTCAACGGCGACAAGGAAGCCGTCGACACGCTGCTGACCGACCCGCGCGTGAAGGCCGTGAGCTTCGTGGGCTCGACCGCGATTGCCGAATACATCTACACCACGGGCTGCGCGCACGGCAAGCGCGTGCAGGCCCTGGGCGGCGCGAAGAACTTCGCGGTCGTCATGCCCGACGCCGACATCGGCAACGCGGTCAGCGCGCTGATGGGCGCGGCCTACGGTTCCTGCGGCGAGCGCTGCATGGCGATTCCGCTGGTCGTGGCCATCGGCGACGAAACGGGCGACGCCGTGGTCGCGGGCCTGAAGGCCGAGATCGCGAAGATGAAGGTCGGCCCCGGCAACGACAACGGCAACGACATGGGCCCGCTGGTCACCCAGCCGCACTTCGACAAGGTCAAGGCCTTCGTCGATGCCGGTGTGGCGGCGGGCGCGAAGCTCGTGGTCGACGGCCGCGGCGTCAAGGTCGAAGGCCATGACGGCGGCTACTACCTCGGCCCCTGCCTGTTCGACGGCGTGAAGCCAGGCATGACGATCTACCAGGAAGAAATCTTCGGCCCGGTGCTCGGCGTGGTGCGCGTGAAGACGCTCGAGGAAGCCATGGCGATGATCGATGCCCACGAATACGGCAACGGCACCTGCCTGTTCACGCGCGACGGCGAAGCCGCGCGCTGGTTCAGCGACAACATCCAGGTCGGCATGGTCGGCATCAACGTGCCGCTGCCGGTGCCCGTGGCGTACCACTCCTTCGGCGGCTGGAAGCGCTCGCTGTTCGGCGACCTGCATGCCTATGGCCCCGATGCCGTGCGCTTCTACACCAAGCGCAAGACCATCACGCAGCGCTGGCCCTCGGCCGGCGTGCGCGAAGGCGCGGTGTTCAGCTTTCCGTCCAGCCGCTAGGGCCAGCTGCAGCTGGCCGAACGAGGCCAGTCTCGCGGCGATTGGGGGCACTCCGGAGCTTGTGCAGGCTCCTCGCGTTCGTCTTGGCGGCACGGCCAGCGTCTACACTGCCAGCTGGCCCGGATGCCGACGTCGCGTCGGAGCGCCTGCAACCCAGGAGGACATGTTGTGCGGTATCGCATCGAAGATATCGAGGCCTTCATCGCCGTGGTGGAGGCCGGCAGCATCAGTGCCGCCGCGGTCCGGCTGGATGTGGCGAAGTCCGTCGTGAGCAAGCGTGTCACCTCGCTGGAAGACTGCCTGGGCGTTGCGCTGCTTCAGCGCTCGACGCGGCGCGCGACGCCGACGACCAGCGGGACGCATTTCTTCGAGCGAAGCAAGCTGCTGCTGCAGGACTTCGACGAGTTTGCGCAATCGATGCGGGGACTGAACCGCGGCCTGCAGGGAACGGTCCGGCTCGCGCTCCCGATGAGTTTCGGGCAGCGCTGTGTCCTGCCCACGCTGATGCCGTTCCTGCGCAAGAACGCGGAACTGGTCGTGCACATGGACCTGGACGACCGGCATGTCGACCTCGTGCAAGGCGGCTACGACCTGGCGATCCGCATCGGCGTGCTGGCGGATTCAAGCCTCATCGCGCGCAGGCTCGCCACCAGCAGGCGCGTCCTGTGCTGCAGCCCGGACTACCTGGCCCAGCGTGGGCGCCCGTCCACCCTCGAAGACCTGTCGCAGCATGACTGCATCGGCTATGGTCTGGTGTCCTCGAGCCAGATCTGGCAGTTCCGCAGGACGGACGATGAATCGGGCGAGCGCGGCGGCGAGCCCGTCGCCACCAATGTCCGCGCGCGCGTGGTGACGAACAACGGGGAGGCGATGGTCCAGGCCGCATTGAGCGGTCTGGGCCTGACCGTCCTGCCGACCTTTCTGGTCGGCGGCCTGCTGCGCGCAGGCGAGCTCGTGGCACTGCCGCTGGACCGGCTCGTTCCCACCGACGACACGGTGCATGCGGTGTACACGCAGTCGCGCAACCTGTCGTCCAAGGTTCGGACCATCATCGACGTCCTTGCCGACGCCTGGGCCGGCGACGTGGCGCCCTGGGACCGCGCTCCGGCCTGAGGGTCGCCCGCCGCGGCCGCAGCCTTGCGGTCCGCCAGCCCCCGGGTCGACGCGCTGCCGAAACGCCGCGTTCGCGAAAGGCGACCTACCGGAAGCGCCTGCCCGCACCCAGATTGACAGGCAAAGGAGTCGACCATGAAGAAACTTGCCTTCAAGAGACGCAACAACGGACGCCACTGGGTGGGCGACGGCTTTCCGGTGCGCAGCATCTTTTCGTACAACGACGTCGCGCAGGAACTGTCGCCGTTCCTGCTGCTGGACTATGCGGGGCCGGCGGAGTTTTCGCCGACGCAAAAGCGCCGGGGTGTGGGGCAGCACCCCCATCGCGGGTTCGAGACCGTCACCATCGTCTACACCGGCGAAGTCGAGCATCGGGACTCGGCCGGAGGCGGCGGTTCCATCGGGCCGGGCGACGTCCAATGGATGACCGCGGGCGCCGGCATCGTGCACGAGGAGTACCACGGGACCGGGTTCGCCCAGCGCGGCGGAGCGTTCGAGATGATCCAGCTGTGGGTGAACCTGCCTGCCAGGGACAAGATGACCTCGCCGGGCTACCAGAACATCACGGACGCCCAGATTCCGAGGGTGGCGCTGCCCGAGGGCGCCGGCTCCGTCCGTGTGATCGCCGGCGGATTCGAAGGGCAGGCCGGACCTGCGCGCACCTTCAGTCCCATGAACGTGTGGGATGTTCGCGTCAAGGCGGGTCGCCGTGTCGAGTTCGAGGTGCCGGAGGGTCATACCGCGGCGGTCTTCGTGCTCAAGGGCGCGATCCGTTTCGGCGGCGATGCGGTGGAAGAGGCCGAGCTCGCCGTGCTCGAGCGGGTAGGGACGACGCTCGCGTTCGATGCGACCGAAGACTCGACCGTGCTGCTGCTGACAGGGCAGCCGCTGAACGAGCCGGTGGTGGGATACGGGCCCTTCGTGATGAACACCGAGGATGAAATCGCCAGCGCTTTCGCCGACTACCAGAACGGCCGCATGGGGCGAATCACGGCGGCATCGGCGGCTTGATCGCGATGGAGCGGGCAGGCTTCGACGGACGTCGGAGCCTGCCTCTCCTCGCGGCCCGCGTGTTCTCGATCGAAGAACGCGCTGTTCCCCGAAGGGCCGCTACCGCACCGCGGGCGAAGTGACCAGAATCGCTTCAGGCGGTTGCGCGGCGAATGGGCCGTCTGGCAACCCAACCGGCATCCGCGCGTGCTGCGTTCCAGCACATTGAAACCATCGTCAGGAGAACACCATGGCCAGTGAAACCATTCGAGACCCCGTCAAGGACATACTGCTCACCCCCCAGAACGCCGCGTTCGTGATCATCGACTACCAGCCGGTCCAGGTGAACTCGATCGCCTCGATGGACCGGCAACTGCTGATCAACAACATCGTCGGCGCGTCCAAGGCCGCCGTGGCCTACGGCCTGCCGATCGTGCACTCCACGGTCAATGTCAAGACCGGCCTCAACAAGCCGCCGATCCCGCAAGTGCGCAAGGCACTGGAAGGCATCCCGACCTACGACCGCACGACCATCAACTCGTGGGAGGACGTCGAATTCCGCGCGGCGGTGAAGGCGACCGGGCGCAAGAAGCTGATCATGACCGCCTTGTGGACCGAGGCCTGCCTGACCTTCCCCGCGCTCGATGCGCTGAACGAAGGCTATGAGGTCTACGTCGTGGCCGATGCGGTAGGCGGGACTTCGCTGGCGGCCCACGAAGCGGCGTTGCGCCGGATCGAACAGGCCGGCGGCAAGATGATCAGCGTGCCGCAGCTGTTCTGCGAGCTGCAGCGCGACTGGGCGCGCAAGGAAACGGTTCCGGCGTTCATCAATCTCTTCATCGAGACCGGCGGCACCGCGGGGATCCAGTTCTCCTACGATCGCGAATAAGGCGAATCGCCGCGCGCAGGTGGCCTAGGGCGCCGGCCGCACCGCCGTCGCGCGCAGCGCCGCCAGCCAGTGGTCCATCTCCTGATTGCGCGGCTGCAGTTCGTCGGCGAGAAAGTCGACGAAGGCCTGGATGCGTGCGCTCAGGTGCTTGCGGTGGTGGTAGGCCGCGAGTACCGGCTCTTCTTCGAACGCATCGGACAGGAAGAGCGGGACCAGGCGGCCGCTGTCGATGTCGCTGCGGACGTGAAAGTCTCCGAGCCGGGCAATGCCGGCACCGCCGCGCGCCATCTCCAGCAACACGCCACCGTCGCTGGCCGAGAAATTGCCGATGGCCAGTTGCTCCTGTGGCATGTCCGGCCAGCCGACCTGCCAGTGGTTCCAGGCCTCGCGGCCCACGAAGTTGAGGCAGTTGTGCCGCAGCAGGTCCTCGGGGCGCTGCGGCGTGCCGTGCTGTGCCAGATAGGCGGGAGAGCCGCAGACGATCCAGCGCACGGTCGACACCCGCCTGGCCACCATCGACGAATCGGGAAGGTCGCCCGAGTGGATCAGGACGTCGAGACCCCGCTCCGTCAGGCTGGGCGTGTCCAGGCCGACGAACAGCTCGATCCGCACCTCGGGATAGCGAGCGAGGAAGCGCGGCATCAGCCGCGCGAGGTCATGCCGCGCGAACACCGGCGGCGCATGGACCCGGAGCTTGCCGCGGACGTCGTCGTGCTCCTGCATGACGGCGCTCTGCGCGCCCTCCGCGGCTTCGAGCAGCGCGAGTGCCTTGACGTAGAAGATGCGCCCCGCGGGGGTCAGCGTCACTGCGCGCGGCGTACGGTCGAAGAGCCGCACCTTGAGACGCCCTTCGAGGCGATCCACCAGCTTGCTGACGGTGGAGGGCGACAGGTGCCAGTCCTTGGCCGCCAGTGAAAAGTTGCCGCGCTCGGCGACCCGCACGAACAGCGCCACGTCGCTGAGCCGGTCGATCTGGTTCGCTCGTTTCTCCATGGCCTGATCGTACGTGTGGTGCCGAGCACCGTGAAATATCTTCACAGCTGTATTGCCCGACATTCGCTTGGCCGTCCGCGAGTGGCCGGGTCAGTATCGGCGTCGACGGCCGCAGGTGTGCCGCCTCGTACAACGCAACGGAGACAACACATGAACAACAGGTACCGATGGATGGTTGGGTTCGGCATGGCCGCGATGTCGGCCGTCGCACTGGCCGCGGCGCCTTTTCCGTCCAGGCCGCTGACGCTGGTGGTGCCGACGCCACCGGGCGGCACCACCGATCTGGTCGCGCGGCTGCTGGCCGAAAAACTGGGCGCATCGTTCGGCCAGCCCGTCGTGGTGGAGAACCGGCCGGGCGGCGCCACCACGATCGGCGCCCAGGCGGTGCTGAACCTGCCCGCCGACGGCTACACCGTGCTCATGGGCACCTTCTCGACCATCACCAACCCCTACCTGACCAAGTCGATCAAGGTGGCCTACACCGATTTCGACCCGGTGACGCTGGTCGTCAACACGCCGAACGTGCTGATGGTGGGGCCGGCGGCGCCGTTCACCTCGTTGAAGGATCTGGTCGCCGCCGAGAAAGCCAGGCCTGCCAGCGTGAGCTTTGCTTCGACGAGCAACGGCGGCTCTCCGCATCTGTCGGGGGCCCTGTTCAACAGCCTCGCCAAGGTGCAGATGATGCATGTGCCGTACCCGGGCTCGGCGCCCGCGACCACCGACCTGCTGGGAGGCCATGTCGACACCATGTTCGACAACCTGCCGGCGGCGCTGGCCCAGATCCGTGCGGGCAAGGTGCGCCCGCTCGCCGTCACGACGAGCCAGCGGGTACCGGCGCTGCCCGACGTGCCGACCTTCGCCGAAGCGGGATTGCCCGGCTACGAGGTCAATGCATGGTTCGGGCTGCTGGCCCGCAAGGGCACGCCGCCCGCGGCCATCGCGGCGTGGAACCAGGGCGTGAAGGCGGCGCTCGAGATGCCCGACGTCCGCCAGCGGCTGGCCGGATGGGGCGCCATTCCGGTCGGCAACACGCCGGCGCAGTTCGCCGCCTACTTGAAGGCCGAGGACCAGAAGTGGTCCCGCGTCATCAAGGATGCCGGCATCAGGAACGATTGAGAGCCGAGAGATGATGACGAAGAAGACCAGCGTGCGCATCGGCTGCGGTTCGGGATGGTGGCGCGACCGGATCGAGCCGGCGGTCGTCAGCGCGAAGCTCGGGCAGCTCGATTTCCTTTGCTTCGAGACGATGGCGGAGGCGACCGTGTCGTTCGCCCAGGCGCGCAAGCGCGCCGACCCGTCCTTCGCGGGCTACGAAACCCTGCTCGAAGAGCGCATGCGCCGCGTGATCCCGCATTGCATGGCGCAGGGAACCCGGATCATCACCAACGGAGGCTGGATCCATCCGGTGGCGGCCGCCAAGGCGACGGCGCGGATCTGCGCCGAGCTCGGATTCCGCAACGTGAGGATCGCCGCCGTGGTGGGAGACGACCTCACGCATCGCATCTTCGACATCGCCGACACGGTGATGGAGAGCGGTGCACCCATCGAGACGTTGCGCCCGAGCCTGATCTCGGCCGAGGCCTACGCCGGCGCCGACGGGATCGTCAAGGCGCTGGACGAAGGAGCCCAGATCGTGATCACGGGGCGCGTGGCCGATCCGTCGCTTTTCCTTGCGCCCATGATCCACGCCTTCGGATGGTCCACCGCCGATGCCGACCTGATCGCCCAGGGCTCCGCGATCGGACACTTGCTGGAATGCGGCGCGCAAGTCACCGGCGGCTACTTCAGCGACCCGGGCTTCAAGGACGTGCCCGATCCCTGGAACCTCGGCCTGCCCATCGCCGAAGTGTCGGCGAACGGAGAGGCCGTCATCACCAAGGTGGCGGGGACGGGCGGACGCGTCGACGCACGCACCGTCAAGGAACAGATGTTCTACGAGGTCCACGACCCGTCGATGTACCTGACCCCGGATGTGGTCGTGAACTTTCTGACCGCACGCGTCGAGGAGATCGGCGAGGACCGCGTTCGCTTCAGCGGCGTCACGGGCCGCGCGCGGCCGGCGACGCTCAAGGTGTCGATGGGTTGCAAGGAGGGCTTCATCGGCGAGGACTGGTTCTTCTACGCCGGACCGGGCGCCATGGCCCGCGCCCAACTGGCCAAGCGCGTTCTGGAAGAGCGCTTCCGCATGGTCGGCCTCGAGGCGGAGGAACTGCGCATCGACTACCTGGGCGTCAATGCGGTCCATCGCGAAGCGTCCGCGCCGATGGCGCACGAACCCTACGAGGTCGCCGTGCGGGTTTGCGCGCGCACCCGGACGCGCGAGATGGCCGAGAAGATCGGCGGCGAGGTCGACGGCATGGCCGTCTCGGGCATTGCCGCGACGGGCAAGCGCCTGCCGTTCAACGACCGCACGCGGGAAGTCATCGGCGTGTGGTCGACCCTGGTGGATCGCCATGCGATCGACTTCGACATCGAAACCTTCGAGAGCTGAGGCATGCAGATTCCACTTCGCTACCTGGCGCACAGCCGTTCCGGCGACAAGGGCAACATCTTCAATGTCGGTGTGTTCGCCTACGACCCCGCGTTCTATCCCTCCCTCGTCGAGCAGTTGACGGCCGAGAAGGTCAAGGCGCTCTACAAGGTGGCCGAGCGCGTGGACCGCCATGTGGCCGACAACCTCCACGGCATGAACTTCGTGCTGCATGGTGCACTGGCCGGCGGCGTCTCGCGCACGCTGGCGCTGGACAACTACGGCAAGGCGATGTCGAGCGCCATCCTTCGGCTCCTCATCGATGTGCCGCCGGAGATCGAGGCGCTGGTGCGGGAGCGGTTTCCGGGCCTGCCTGATCAGGCGGCCTGAACTTCAGGTCACCCGCTCACGCGCCGTCGCGATAGTTCTTCGGCGCGACCCGGTAGGCCTTGCTGAACGCGGTCGAAAAGTGGCTGGCGTTCCTGAATCCGTTCAGGCTCGCGACCTCCGCGATCGACAACTCCCGGCGGCTGCGCAGCATCTGGCCGGCATGCGCCAGCCGCAGGGCGAGCAGGTACCGGTACGGCGTCTGGCCGACGCTGTTCCTGAAGGCCTTGACGAAGTGGTCCTTCGACATGCAGGCGATGGTCGTCAGGTCCTGCAGCTGGATCGGCTGGGCATAGCTCGCCTCGATGAAGGCGACGACCTGCGCCAGCCGGTTCGGGCTCAGGCGGGCCCCCGCCTGGGCGGACTCGAACAGCTTGAGCCGGTTCGTATCGATGCTCGAATGGCGCAGCACCAGATGCCGGACCACCGCGTGCTGGAGTTGGTCGAGCAGGAAGGTCTCGCCGCCGTCCGCGGGCGGGCCGTGGCATTCGAGCTCGTCGCGCAGCATCGAGAACAGGCCGGCCAGCCACGGGTCCTCGGCGGCGAAGAACTCGCGGATCTCCGGCGTGTCGTCGAGTTCGATTTCTTCCGACACGAAGTCTTCCAGCACCGCCTGAGGCAGGTACAGGTGCATCACCTGCGCCTGGCTGCCGATGTGCCATTCGGTTTCGTGGTGGCAGGAGACGAAAGTGGAGCTGCCGAGCTTCGAGTGGGTTCCGGTCACCCGGCCGCCGCTGCGGCGCTCGATCCGCGTGCTGCCGCTCAAGTGGTGCACCAGCACGTGCTCGGCCATGTGGCGGCTCGACAGGTCGCAGGCGGGATGCTGCCAGCGCGCGCCGAACAGGCGGCTGTGCTTGCTCTTGAACGTGTAGTCCGGCGCAAGCTGCAGCGCACGTGCGATGAGCAGCGGCGTTTCGATCAGGGCTGTCATGTCTCCTCCGTGGCCCGATCGCTTGCCCCGCAAAGGACGGTCGACGTCGGCCCATCTGTGGCTTGGCCGATTATGCGGGCTTCGAATGCCGACGCCGCGTTTCAAAAAAAGAGCGGGCATTGGGTAAATCGGGTTTGTCTGCGCCACCGGCGTTCGATCCCGTACGTGCGCACTTAGAGTCGCCGCCACCCCAGCGCGATGGCGCCATTTTTTTGCGGAGGAAGCATGAAGGGATTGTTGGAGAACAAGGTCGTCCTGATCACCGGCGCCGGCTCGGGCATCGGCCGCGCCGCCGCGCTGCTCGCGGGCAGAGAAGGCGCGCAGGTGATCGCGGCCGATATCGGGATGGAACAGGCCGAGGCCGTCGCCGCCGAGATCGTGCGCGCGGGCGGCCACGCGGTCGCCGAGCGAATCGACGTGGCGCAGCGGGCCCGGCACGAGGCCCTGGTCGAACGGGTGGTGGCCACGCACGGCCGGCTGGACGGGGCTTTCAACAATGCCGGCGTTCCGGGCCCGGTGGCCCCGCTGCTGGACTACGACGACGCCGAGTTCTCGCGGGTGATCGACATCAACCTGAAAGGCGTCTGGCACGGCATGAAGGCGCAGATCCGCCAGATGCTTGCCCAAGGCGGCGGCGCGCTGGTCAACAACTCGTCGATCGGCGGCGTCGTGGGCAAGGCCGGCATCTCCGGCTACAGCGCGACCAAGCATGGCGTGCTCGGCCTGACCCGCAGCGCCGCGCTCGAATACGCGAGCCAGGGGGTGCGGATCAACGCCGTCTGCCCCGGCATCATCAAGACGCCCCTGTACGACGGCGTGATCCAGGGCGACCCGGCGACCGAGCAGTACTTCCAGACCCTGCAGCCGGTCGGGCGCTGGGGGCGTCCCGAGGAAGTCGCCGAAGCGGTGGTCTGGCTGCTGTCGGACCGCGCCTCCCTGGTGCACGGCCATGCGCTGGTCGTGGACGGCGGCTTCACCGCCGCGTGATTCTTTTCCACAACGACAAGGAGATCCCCATGAACACCACCACCACCCTCGACCCCGCATGGAAGGGCCCGCCGCTGACCCCCAAGGGCTCGCGCAAGGAATTCACCGACACCGCCGCGATTCCGTGGACACCGTGGGTCATGCCGGGCACCTACTTCAAGCTGTTCTATGTCGACGAGGCGTCCGGCCGCTTCACCTTCCTGCTGAAGGTCGACCCCGGCACCGAGGCGCCGGTGCACTGGCACCTGGGCACCGCCGAGGCCTACATCCTCGAAGGCGGCTTCTACTATTTCGAGGACGACCAGGGCTTCCCCGGCGCCTATACCGCCGAGATGCCCGGTGCGATCCATCAGCCGGTCTCGCCGAAGGGCTGCGTCATGTTCGCGGTGGCGCACGGTCCGCTATCGGGCTTCAACCCGGACGGCAGCATCGGCGGCATCTGCGATGCCAAGCTGATGTACCAGCTGGCACAGCAGGGGAACGCGGCCGCGCACGTGGTCCGCATGGGATTCATCGGCGAGCACTGAGTCCCCCTCGCCGGACGGCCGGCGAGAGGGCCTCCGTGCCCTTTCTCAAAGCCCCAGGTAGGCGCGGCGCAGGCCCTCGTCGGCCAGCAGCTCGCTGCCCGGGCCCGACATCACGATCTCGCCGTGCTCCAGCACGTAGCCGCGCTGCGCCAGGCTCAGCGAACGGTGCACGTCCTGTTCGACCAGCAGGATCGTGATGCCGCGGGCATTGATCTGCGGCAGCTTCCCGAAGATGTCCTTGACCATGATCGGCGCCAGGCCGATCGACGGCTCGTCGAGCAGCAGCAGCTTGGGCGAGGTCATGAGGGCCCGCCCGATCGCCAGCATCTGCTGCTCGCCGCCGCTGAACGAGCGCGCCAGCTGGCGTCGACGCTCCCGCAGCCGCGGGAAGAGCGAGTAGATCCACTCGAGGTTGTCGCGGCTGCGGCGCGCATCGCGCAGCAGGTCGCCGCCGACGCGCAGGTTGTCCTCGACCTCCATGTGGCCGAACAGGCGTCGGCCTTCCATGACCTGGGCCATGCCCAGCCGCGCGATCTGGTGCGAGGGCCGGCCGCTGATGCGTTCGCCGCAGAAGCGCACCTCGCCGGCGAAGGCCGGCAGCGTGCCCATCACGGTGCGGATCAGCGTGGTCTTGCCGGCGCCGTTGGCGCCGACGATGCTGACGATCTCGCCTTCGGCGACGTTCATGTCGACGCCGCGCAGCACCTGGACATCGCCATAGCCGGCGTCGAGCCCCTTGACTTCGAGCATCATGCGTGAGCCTCCCCGAGATACGCCTTCACCACTTCAGGGTCGTTCGCCACCGCGTTCGGCTCGCCCTCCGAGATCTTGCGGCCGTGATGCACGACCACGATGCGGTCCGACAGCTGCATGACCGCCTTCATGTTGTGCTCGATGATGAGCACGCTGATGCCGGTGCGGCGCAGGTCCAGCACCAGCGCCACCATGTCCGCGGTTTCCACCGTGGTGAGGCCGGCCATCACCTCGTCGAGCAGCAGCAGCCGCGGCTGGGTGGCGAGCGCCTTCGCGACCTCCAGCCGCTTGCGGCCCGACAGCGTGAGCGTGCGGGCGACCTGGTGCTCGCGCCCGCCGAGGCCGACGCGGCGCAGCACCTTCATCGCCGCCTCGGCCGCATCGTCGCGGCGCGGGTGGCGCAGGAAGGCGCCGATCATGGCGTTCTCCAGCACCGTCATCTCGCCGAAGGGCTTGACGATCTGGAAGGTGCGCACCAGCCCGGCCGCGCAGATCTGCGCGGCGCCCTGGCCATCGACGCGGCGGCCGGCGAACCAGATCTCGCCGTCGGTGGGCGGCAGGAAGCCCGAAGCCATGGCGAACAGGGTGGTCTTGCCGGCGCCGTTCGGGCCGATCAGGCCGACGATCTCGCCGTCGCCGACCGAGAAGCTGACGTCGTCGGAGGCACGCAGGCCGCCGAAGCTCTTGCCGACGCCGCGGAATTCGAGCAGCTTCATGGCGTGCCCTCCGCCGCCGCAGGCTGTGCGGCCCGGGCCACGCGCCGGCGCTCGCGCCAGCGGTCGAAGATCGCCATCAGGCCGCGCGGCTCCCAGCGGATCACCAGCATCAGCAGCAGGCCGTACAGCATCATGTCGACGCCCACCAGGCCGCCCGAGACGGTGCGCGCGAGCTCTTCGCCCGGCAACAGCAGCAGTGCGCCGATCACCGGCCCCCACAGCGTGCCGCGCCCGCCGATGATGCAGACCACCGCGATGACCACGCCGAGGTTGGCACCGAACACCTTGTCGGGGCTGATGTAGAGCACGAACTGGGCGTAGAAGGTGCCGCCCAGCGCGGTGAGCCCGGCGCTCAGCATGGCGGCCAGCATCTTGTAGCGCATGGTGGGAACGCCGAGCGCCAGCGCCGCTTCCTGGTCGTTGCGCACCGCCGCCAGGTAGTAGCCGAAGCGGCTGCGCAGGATCTGGCGGTTGATGAGCCAGGCCGCGGCCGTGAAGGCCAGCGCGATCACGTAGTAGAACTCCTTGCGGGTGTGCTGGAAGTACAGCGGCGCGTCGCGCAGCAGGGTCACCTCCATGCCGCGCGGCCCGCCGAGCAGGCTGTCGGCGTTCTCGACCAGCGTCTTGAGCACCATCGCGGTGGCGATGGTCGCGAGCGCGAAGTAGGCGCCGCGCAGCTGCATGCACGACAGCCCCACCACCACCGCGGCGACGACCGCGATGGCGGCGCCGGCCCACATGCCGAGCCAGGGGCTCAGGCCGAGATGCACGAACAGCCAGGTCGAGGTGTAGGCGCCGAGGCCGAAGTAGGCCGAGTGGCCGAGCGACAGCTGGCCGGCGATGCCGCCCAGGATGTTCCACGACAGCGCCAGGTAGGCGTACAGCAGCGTGACGACGGCGACCGACAGCAGGTACTGGTTGTTGGTCAGGAGCGGCGCGACGGCCGCGGCGGCGATCAGCGCCGTTCTGGCGCCGGCAGGCAGGGTGCGGGTGCTCATCATTCGTTCTCCACGCCGAACAGTCCGCTCGGGCGGAAGTACATCACCGCGAGGAACAGCAGGAAGATCAGGGCTTCGGCGTAGGTCACCGGGATCAGCTGGCTGCCCACCGACTCGAGCACGCCGACGATGATGCCGCCCCAGAAGGCGCCGGCCACGGAGCCGATGCCGCCGAGCACCACGATGACGAAGGCTCGCATGCCGAAGGTGTCGCCGACGAAGGGGTTCGCCGGATAGAGCGGCAGCAGCAGCGCGCCGGCCACGCCCAGGATGCCCAGGCCGATGGCGAAGGAGAGCTGGTAGACGCGCGCGCTGTCGATGCCCAGCACGCCGGCCGCCTCGCGGTCCTGCCCGGTGGCGCGGATGGCGCGGCCGGTGCGCGTGTAGCGCAGGAACGCGACCAGCCCGGCCGTGATCAGCGCGGCGAACAGCAGGCCGGCGAGCTGCGGGTAGGTGAAGATCAGGTCGCCCATCACCAGCACCTCGTTGGCCCACGGGTTGTCGACCGAGCGGCTGTCGGGGCCGACCAGCGCGAGGAAGCCATAGTCCATGAAGATCCACAGGCCGGTGGTGAAGATCAGCACGCCGATGGGCTCGCGCGAGATCTCCTTGCGGTAGATCGCGTCGATCAGCCAGCGCTGGCAGGCGTAGCCGACCACGAACAGCACTGCCGCCGTCAGCGGCGCCGTGACCAGCGGGTGCAGGCCGGCCTGCGTGGCCAGCGCGTACGACACGTACATCGCCATCATCAGGAAGGAGCCGTGCGCGAAGTTGATGATCTTCATCACGCCGAACTGCAGGCTCAGGCCCAGCGCGATGAGGCCGTAGATGGCCCCGCTGGCGATACCGCTCAGCAGGGCCTGTAGATAGGTGCTCGACAAGAAAATGCTCCTTGCGGAAGAAATGAAAGCCGGCCGCCCCTCGCGGGGCGACCGGCCACGGGACGCGCGGCGTTCAGGGCTTGGGCGCGTTCGCCGGCCACGCCATGCGGTAGCTCTTGGACGCCAGGTTCTCCGGCCAGATGGTGCGGTACTCGCCGTCCGGCGTGATCTGCTGCATCACGTAGCGCTTCTTCGGGTTCTGGCCCTTCTCGTCGATGACGATGTCGTAGCCGACCAGCTTCGTGAGGTCGGTGCCTTCGATGCGGGTCTTGGCCAGCGCATTGCGAATGGCCTCCGGGTCGGCCTTGCCGGCGCGTTCCAGCGCATCCTTGATCACCCAGGTCGCGACGTAGGCGCTCACCGAGAGCTCGTTGGGCTCGACCTTGTTCGCCGCCACGAACTCGTCCCAGAACTTCTTGGCGAAAGGCGTCGTGATCGACGACTCGTAGCCGGCCCAGCCGTTGGTCGTGAACACCTGGCTCGTGATGCCCTTGCCCACCAGCGGAATGAAGTTGCTGTCGATCTGCCCGCCCGCGCTGCCGACGTAGGCCATCGCGCCCACCTGCATCTGCGCCAGCAGCTTGTGCAGTTGCACGGCGTCGGCCGAGTAGGCCGTGACCGTGACCACGTCCGGCTTCTTGCCCTTGATCTTGAGCACCAGCGGACGCAGGTCGGGCGAGTTCGGCGGATAGCCTTCGTCGAGCACCACCTCGATGCCGGCCGCCTTGAACTTGGCGCGCAGCGTGTTGGCCATGTCCTGGCCCCAGTCGGTGTTCTCGTAGACCATCGCCACCGTCTTCGCCGGCTTGCCGGTGGCCTTGCCCGCGAACGAGACGAAGTCGGCCATGCTGTCGGCATTGGACGAGGCCGGCACCTGGGTCGGGCGGAACACGTACTTGAAGCCGCGCTCGGTGATGTCGGCCTTGGCCGCGAGGTCGACCACCCAGGGCGTGCGGTACTTCT
This sequence comes from Variovorax sp. M-6, assembly GCF_052114385.1. Lineage (NCBI taxonomy): Bacteria > Pseudomonadati > Pseudomonadota > Betaproteobacteria > Burkholderiales > Comamonadaceae > Variovorax > Variovorax sp. M-6. Next base: position 79,850 of record NZ_JBFREQ010000018.1, read on the forward strand.
CGGCCACCGCCGTCGCCGGGAAGGTCACGCCGCTCTGGAAGGCGCCCAGCAGCACGGGCGTCTTTTCGCGCGTGATCAGGCGCTCGACCTCGGTGATCGCCACCTTGGCGTCGCCGCGCGTGTCGACCTCCACCAGTTCCAGCGGGGCGCCGCCCATCGACTTGATGCCGCCGGCTTCGTTGATGTGCTTGACGGCCAGGTGCGTGGCGCGCGACATGTCCTTGCCGATCGACGCCGCGGCGCTGCCGGACAGGGGAATGAGATAGCCGATCCTGACCGGGTCGGCGGCGTGGACCAAGCTGGCGCCGAGCAGGGCACTGGCGGCCAGTGCGCCGACGAGGCCGGCTTTCAGCTGGAGGCGGCGGTGGTTGTTCATGGGTGTCTGTCTCCTGTTGTGAAAAAGAAAGTGCCGGATGGCAGTCGAAATCTCAAAGGGCGCGCGACGCGCCGTCCACGGCTTCGTAGACCGCCTGCACCAGCCGGTCCGCGCGCTCGTTGAGCAGCACGCCGGGGCCCATGCGGTTCATCGTGTAGCCGAAGCCCAGCCGCCGCGACGGCGAGGCAAAGGCCAGCGAGCCGCCCGCGCCGACGTGGCCGAAGGCATCGCGGCCGAAGCAGGCGCTGTCCAGTCCCCGGGCCCGGTTGTCCATCTGGCGCATGAACCCGGCCCCGAAGCGCGTCGGCACGCGCAGGCAGGCGTCGTCGTGCGTGGCGGAGGACACCGCCGTGGCCTTGGCCAGCGTGTCTTCGCGAAGCAGCCGGAACCCGCCGCGCTGGCCGCCGCACGCGAGCGTGCCGTACAGGCGCGCCAGGCTGCGTGCGTGGGTGATGCCGCCGGCCGCGCCGAGTTCGGCCGCATGGCCGGCGCGGCTGTTGAAGCCGCTCGGGCGCCAGCCGCCGGTGTTCTTCATGTACAGCGCGGTGGGACTTTGCGGCTCCTCCATCAGCGCGCGTTCGAACGCGTTGCGCGGCACCGAAGTCGCCGCGGGCGGCGCAATGGTAGCGACTCGCGATTCCTCGCTCGCGGGCAGGCCGATCCAGAAGTCCAGGCCGAGTGGCTGCGCCACTTGCCGGCGGAAGAACTCGCCGAGCGAGCAGCCGCCGATGCGCCGCACCAGCTCGCCGAGCAGCCAGCCGTAGGTCAGCGCGTGGTAGCCCACGCGCGTGCCCGGAGCCCAGAACGGCGCTTCGCGTTCGATGCGTTCGACCATGAAGTCCCAGTCGAAGGCCGCGCCGTCGGGCAGGCGCTCGCGCAGCGCCGGCAGGCCCGCGCTGTGGTCGAGCACCATGCGCGGCGTGATCGCGTCCTTCCCGGCCGCGGCGAAGGCCGGCCAGTAGCGGGCGACGGGCTGGTCGAGGTCGAGTTCGCCGGCCTCGGCCAGCAGGTGGATGCACAGGGCGGTCGCCGGCTTGGTGTTCGAGAACACCACGCTCAGCGTGTCGCGCTGCCAGGGCGTGGCGCCTTCGGTATCGGCCCAGCCGCCCCAGAGGTCGACGACGCACTCGCCATCGATCTCGACGGCGAGCGAGGCGCCCAGCTCGCCGCCGTGGGCCAGGTTGTGCTCGAAGGCCGCGCGCACCGCGTCGAAGGCGGGCGCGCAATGGCCGGCGCTTTGCGGTATTGCTTTCGAAGCGGACATGGCGCGGATCAGCGCGTCAGCGGCGCGCGGGCGCCGAAGCCGAGCAGGTAGCGCGCGTCGTTGGACAGCGTCGGCGCCACGTGCGCGGGCAGCGTGCTCGTGAAGTCGGCGAACAGGCGCAGCCACGAGACGTTGTAGTTGCACAGGATGGCGCGGCGCTGGCCGTCGGTGTCGTTCGGCCCGGACCGGTGCCAGGTGTTCGACAGCCAGATCGCCACCGAGCCCGCCGGTGCGGTGAGGGTCACTTCGCCTTCCAGCGGGTCGCTGCCCCAGGGCGGCGACTTGCGCAGCTTGTGGCTGCGCGGCATCACGCGGGTGGCGCCGTTGTCGGCGGTGAAGTCGTCGAGCATCCAGACGTTCTGCAGCGTGAGCGGAAAGTCGGGCAGCGGCTCGGCGATCTGGCCCAGCGGCGCATCGACATGCCAGGCGCCGCCGCCGGTGTGCGGCCCGATGCTGGTGGACTGGAAGTCGTGCAGATTGCAGTCCTGCCCCATGACGTGGCGCACCATCGGCAGCACCACCGGATGCTCGATCAGCGGGATCAGGTCGGGCGCCTTGTTCAGCAGGTTCCACACCCGCTGCGACCGGTCGTTGTCGAACAGCGTGGGCAGGTGCAGGAAGTTCTTCGACACCTTGTGGATCGGCACCGGCCAGCGGGTGTCGGCGTTGTCGCGGCGGTACTGGTGGATGCGCGCCACCATGCGCTGCGCCTCGGCATCGCTCACGGTGTAGTGCTTCTTGTAGTAGGCGAGGATCTCGGCGTCGTCCTCGTGCTGCTCGTCGTCGATCGCCAGCGGATGCGCCAGCTCGTGGGCCATCACCTCGGCCACGCGTTCGCGCGCCTGCGCGAGCTGATCGGCGTCGAGCACGTTCTCGATCACGGCGTAGCCTTCCTCGGCGAGTTGGGTTTGCAGGGCCTGCAGGTTCAGTTCTGTCTTCATGGTGTCCTTGGGGGAGGGTCGGAGGTCGCGACGGGTTCGAGGGTGTTGCGCGCCAGCTTGCCGACGCTGGTACGCGGCAGCCGCTCGACGAGCCCGATGCGGCGCGGTACCTTGTAGGCCGCGAGCTGCGCGGCGCAGTGATCGAGCAGGCGCTGCACATCGGGCCGTCGGCCGGGCGCCGGCGTCACCCAGGCATGCACCACCTGGCCCATGCGCTCGTCGGGGGCGCCGAAGGCGGCGGCCTCGCCGACTTCCGGCTGCGACAGCAGCACCTGTTCGATTTCGCTTGGATAGACCTTGAAGCCGGCGACGTTGATGGTGTCGTGCTTGCGGCCCTGGATGTAGACGTAGCCTTCGTCGTCCGTCAGCGCGACGTCGCCGGTGTAGAGCCAGCCGTCGCGCAGCGTCCGGGCCGTCTGCTCGGGCAGGTTGCGGTAGCCGGCCATCACCTGGGGCCCACGCACGCGGATCTCTCCGGCCCGGCCCGGCGGCAGCGGCGTCGCACCGTGTTCGACGTCGACCACTTCGAGTTCGCAGGCCGGCACCGGCAGGCCCACCGAGCCCGGCCGGCGTTCGCGGTGCATCGGGTTGAAGGTGAGGCAGGGGCCGGCCTCGCTCATGCCGTAGCCTTCGTAGATCGCGCAGCCGGTCGCCTCCTCGAAGCGCTGCAGGGTCTCGCGCGGCAGCGGTGCGGCGCCCGAGAAGCAGGCGCGCAGGCTGGCCAGCGACTCGCGCCGCAGGTCGGTCTGCTTCAGGATGTCGTAGAAGATCGTCGGCGCCGCGGACATCAGCGTGACGCGATGGTCCGCGATCGCCTGCAGCGCCGCCTTGACGTTGAAGCGGCGATGGATCACCAGCTCGCCGCGCGCGTACAGGCACAGGTGCAGCGACATCGACACCGCCGACACGTGGAACAGCGGCATGGTGCACAGCACCACCTCGGCGCCGCGCCGCGTCGGCAGCCAGGCTTCGCGCTGCGCGATGTTGAAGGCGAGCTGGCGGTGCCGTATGTTCACGCCCTTGGGCAGGCCGGTCGTGCCGCCGGTGTACTGCAGCGTGGCCAGGTCCTCGTGCGTGGGGAGCTCGGCCGGCAGCGCGCAGGCCTCGCCTTGCAGCGCGACGAAACCGCTGCCGTCTCCGGTGCACCACAGCGCCTCGCCGGCCAGCGCCGGACGCAGCGCCTGCAGATCGATCGTCACGCTCTGGTCGTACAGCACCATGCAGGGATCGGCGTCCGCGAGCATGTGGGCGATCTCGCGCTCGCTGTACCCCGGATTGAGCGGCACCACCTGCGCGCGCAGCGCATGCACCGCAAAGGTGGCGACCGCGAGGTCGAGCGAGTTGCGCATGACCAGCGCCACGCGGTCGCCGGCGCGCACCCGCGCGCCGAGCCGCCGCGCGACCGCGCCCACCATGCCGGCGTACTGGGCATAGCTCAGGCGCACGCCCTCGAAGCTGAGCGCCGGGCGGTCCGGCGCTTCGGCGGCGGCGTCGCGCAGCAGGTGGACGACCGATTGCGGAACGGGCGGCAGGGCGTCGGCCCCGCCAGCGATGCGGGTCATTGGGCGTCCGGGCCCGCGTCGCGGCGCTTCTTGAGATCGCTGGCTTCCCACACCGTGCGCCGGCCGCTTTCGCTGCCCAGCAGGGTGATCGGGTCCTTGTTGTCGATGTGGCCGTACTGGCCCTTGTAGATGCTGTAGCCGCACAGCTCCTGCAGGCGGCGCGGCAGGCGCCGGGCCACATCGGCCGGCACGCCCAGCTGCATGTTCTCCTGCTGGCGCAGCCAGCCCGCGCAGTAGTAGCACGAGAGCGCATAGCGGCGCATCGACGTGGTGTTGGCGCCGCCCTTGTGCCACAGCGCGCTGTCGAACAGCATGATGCTGCCGGCCTTCATGGTCGCCTGAACGGTGTCGATCTCGGCGCCGTAGGGCGGCGAGCTGGGCTGCTTGTGGCTGCCGGGCACGATGTGGGTGGCGCCGTTGTCTGCGTTGAAGTCGCTCAGTGCCCAGATGGCGTTGATGGCCAGCGGTGCGCGCGGGCGCGGCAGCGGGATCTGCTGCGTGTCCTCGTGCAGCGGCTGCGCTTCCTGGCCGGGGCCGAGCGTGAGCGAGCACAGCGACGACAGCAGCAGCTCGCGGTCGAGCAGCCGCTCGGACAGCGCCAGCACCTCGGGCTGCAGCGGCACCGTCCAGAACAGCTCGTCGTGCACCAGCAGGTTGTTGATGCGGACCGTCTTGAGTCCTTCGAACGAGGTCTTCGCATAGCCGAAGCCGTGCTCGGCCTCCACCCGCAGCAGGGCCTCGGTGAGGGCGAGCACCCGGGACTTGGGAATGATCTCGGGCAGCACGACAAAGCCGTCGCGCTCGAATGACGCGAGCCACTCGTCCATTTGCTCGGATGACGCCATCGGCGTTGTCTCCATCGTTGTCGAACAGGGCGTCGATGGTTGCCCGAGGCGTCGCCGCGGGCCAGAGCGCAGCGTCCACGGCGAACGTGCAAAGCGTCCACGGCCCCCCGCGTGACGATGGGCGCAGACGCTGGCATGATCGGCGCCATCCTTGACCTGCCCCATGAGCGACCCGTCCTATCACCGCAGCACCCAGATCGTCCGGCCCGGCGAGCAGTTCGCCTATTGGCGCGATGCGATCTGCGACGCCTATGTGCCGCTCGAGCCCGAGCGCGCCGAGGCGCCGAGCTTCCGGGGCCGCATCGACGGCCTGATGCTGCCCGAACTGCGCAGCTCGACCATCACGGCCGAGGCCCATGAAGTGCGGCTGTCGAAAACCGGCCTCGCCCACCAACAGAGCGCGCCCTTCTTCGTGAACCTGATGCGCACCGGCGAGGCGGTGGTGCGGCAGGACGGCCAGACGCTGCGCGCCGGACCCGGCGACATCTACGTGGTCGATTGCGCGTCGGTGTGGGAGGTCGACTTCCGTTCCAGCTTCAGCATGTTCTGCATCGAGATCGACGATGCGCTGCTGCGGCCGCGGCTCGGCCGCCGCGGCCGCCTCGCGTCACCGGTGCTGGCCGGCGACAGCGGCACCGGGCGCATCCTCGCCAACTACATGCGGCTGGTGCACGAGCTGCCGTCGCAGGACCTGCTGCAGGTCCAGTCGTTGATGGTGGGGCACTGCAGCGACCTGCTGTCGCGCGCGCAGGTGACGGAGGAACCGGGCGCCCGCGCCGACAGGGTCCGGCGCGAGATGCGCGACCGCATCCTGGGCCTGGTTCGGCGCCGCCTGTCCGACCGCGGCCTGACGCCGGACGCCGCCTGCGCCGAGCTCGGCATCTCGCGCAGCTACCTGTTCAAGATCCTGGGCGAGAGCGGCCACACCTTCAGCGGCTACCTCCGGCAGTGCCGCCTCGACGAGTGCCACCGGGTGCTCAGGGAGCAGCCGCGGCGACCGGTCGCCGACATCGCCGCCGACTGGGGCTTCGACGAGGTCTCGTCCTTCAACCGAGCCTACCGCGCCCGCTTCGGGCAGACGCCGAGCCAGACGCGCGCAAGCACCGGCTAGCGCTGCGCGAACATCGCGATGGCCGTCAAAGCGCCTTGAGCGACAGGGTGGCGTCATGGACGCAACGCCTCGGCGGCGAGTGTCCCCGCGCCAGCCACCGGCGCGCGGCCATGTGGTCCGCCGGAGCGTTCACGGACTCGACCGCATGCAGCCTTTCATCGTCATAGTGGAAGAGCGAGAAGCTGCCGGGCCTGGGTCCTTCGCGCCGGACCGCCTCGGACCCGGGGCGCCACAGTCCCGCGATCTGCAGGCGGGTGTCGCCCTGGTCCGACCAGAACCACGGCGCCGCCACGTAGGCGGGCGCGCATCCTTCTTCCTCCTGCAGCAGCCGGCGGGCCAGTACTTCGGCTTGTGCCTGGGCGTTCTGCACCGATTCCAGGCGCATCCGTCCCACGCCGGCGGGATGCGGAAACGCCGCGCAATCGCCGATCGCGAAGATGCGAGGGTCCCGGGTGCCCAGGCAGGCGTCGACGGCAATGCCGTTGTCGCAGTCCAGGCCGCAGTCGCTCGCCAGCGCAGTCTCCGGCTCCGAGCCGATACCCGTGAGCAGCAGGTCCGCCGCCAGCGTGCCGTCGGCCAGCGCAAGTCCGGCAAAGCGCCCGTCGTGCGGCAGCAGCGCTGCCACTTGCGCACCCACCCGCACGTCGACGCACGATCGGACATGGACCTCGTGCAGATGCGCGGAGATTTCCGGCGATACGGCACGGCCCAGCAGGCGCGGTCCCGCCTCCACCACCGTCACGCGCAATCCCAGCGAGGCGGCCGTGGCCGCCACTTCGAGGCCGATGAATCCGCCGCCGAGCACGGCCAGCGAGCGCACCTGCTTCAAGGCGGCGGCCAATCGGCGGGCATCGGCGAGCGTGCGCAGCGCATGGATGCCTTCCAGCGCGGCGGCGCTTGCGCCCCAGTCCCCGGGCAGGCCGCGCGCACGCGCCCCCGTGGCCAGGACCAGGCAGTCGTAGTCCAGCCACTGCGAAACGCCGCCGGGCGACAGCGGCCGGATGGCGACGCGCTGCCGGATGCGATCGATGCCCTCGGCGCGCGTCTGCAGGCGCACGTCGATGCCGTGCGCCTCGTAGAACTCATGGCCCAGCAGCGGCTGCATGCCGCCTTCCGGTTCCCGCAGGAATCGCTTCGAAAGCGGCGGCCTGTGATAGGGCCGGTGCTCTTCCTGCGTGACGACCGTGATCTTCCAGCCGCCATCGCGCCAGCGTGTTCCCGCTTGCGAGACCAGCTCGCTGCAGAACTGCGCGGCCGCATGGCCGCCTCCCACAACCACGATCGACGGCATACGCTATTCGCCGATCACCGCCAGCCGGACGCCATCGAGCGCCGGCTCCAGGCGGACCTGGCAGCTCAGCCGCGAGCGCCCGGGCTCGTAGCGCTCGCAGCCTTCGAGAATGGCCGTCTCTTCCTCCGAAGCCGGTGCGATGCGTCCGGCCCAGGGCTGCGGCACATGGACGTGGCAGGTGCCGCAGGACATGCCCCCGCCGCACAGGGCCATGACCGACATGCCGCGATCGCGCAGCAGTTCCATCAAGGTGTGCTCGCCGGCGGCGCTCAGTTGCCGGTCCCCGTGTCGCGGATCCAGGGCGTGGACGGTGATGCGCTCCGGCCACGGGGACGCCGCGGACTCCGGGCCGCACTGCGGCTCGGGACCCGGGAGCGATGGACTGAATTCGGTCATGGACAACTCCCAGGTCGGATGCATCGAGGAGGTCGAGTCCTACTTGAACGAGGCGACGGCCTCGATCTCCAGCAGCAACTCCGGCGCCACCAGCGAGTCGATCTCGATCCAGGTGGAGGCGGGGGCCGCGCTGTGCGCGAACACTTCCAGACGCGTTGCCGCATGCCGCACCAGGGCCGACATGTCTCGCGTGTAGAGGGTTTCCTTGACCAGATGCTCGAAGCCCAGGCCATGGTGCTTCAGCGTCTTCTCGATGTCCGCATAGCAATTGCGGATCTGTGCGGCCATGTCGCCGATGTCGATCGGCTGGCCGTCGGCGTTCCAGCTCACGGAGCCCGCGATGAAGAGCAGGTCGCCGGCCCGGACCGCTTGGGAGTATCCGAACCGGGTCTCGAGTTCGGGGCGCAGAAGATAGACATTGCTTGAGCGTGCCATGGTGATTTCCTGGGTGGTGGGGACAAGGAGGCTGCGGCCTGCATCGGCCTCAGCGGATGAAGTCCGCCGAGGGATGGGCGCGCGGATAGGCGCGCAGGTAGTCCAGGAACTTGGCCAGGAACTTGTCGCTGCGGGTCATGGAACCCGGCCGGTAGTGGATGCCGTTGAGGATGTCCAGGTCCTGCGTGCCGAAGGTGATCTCAAGGTTCGTGCTCACGCGCAGCCATTCCTTGGCTCGAAGTTCCGAGCGATCGCTGCCATCCCCCTTGTGCACCACATTGATGAAGTACGAGAACGACTTGCCGGGTTCCGGCATGCCGAAGGGCGCCGCGAGGCCGAACCACTGACCGTCCAGCGTGCCGTCCTGAATGAAGAGGCTGGTGCCGTAGATGCCGATGTCCCAGTCGAGCTTCTTGTCGCCCCAATGCAGCCACTCGGAGTGGTACATGAAGCCATGCTCGAACCAATTGATGTCTTCCTCCGGCACGAAGGGATTGCCCTCCAGGCCATGGACCGTCAGCAGGTGCGCCGCGTCCGGCGTATTGGCGGCAAAGACCCACGGATCCGCGCTGAAGTCGATCCTCGGGCTGACCGAGACCAGGAGTTCGTCGTCCGGGTAGCGGAAGTTCGGCAGGTCCCAGGTGGGCGTGTCGCCGTTGAAGGCGAACACCACGCCCCAGCGCTCCTGCACCGGGAACGCGTAGACGCAGGCGTTCTTCGGCGCCGGGTCGCCGACGCCGGTCTTCTCGCACCAGCCGTCGCCGTTCATCTCCCACTTGTGGAAGGCGCACTGGACGTTGTTGCCCACGACCGTGCCGATGGAGAGGTCGGCCCCCATGTGCGGGCAGTAGGCGCTCATGACCCGGGCAATGCCGTCGTCGCCGCGGAAGGCCACCACGCGCCCGTCCAGGAACGGACGGCCGATCACCTTGCCCTTGGGAATGTCCGTGGCGAGGCAGATCGGAAACCAGCTCTGGGAGAACAGTCCGTTCTCTCCTTCGGCCGGCACGGGACTCGCGAGCATGCGTTTGCGGGGGGCGCCGGGACGCCGGTCTTGAAGTGCATGGACTTCCATGGAAGCTCTCCTGTTCAACGAGGGATGTGAGGTGACGGATGGATTCTGGGAAACCACGCTCGCGTTGCCACTCACACCCAACAGGGGAGCCCCCGTGTGAGGGACCGTTTTCAGGGCTAACCCCGGTGTGGAAGTTGCTTATTCGTGGCGCAATCGCTTCGCCAGTGCCCCACGATGAACAAGGAAGACGGATATGAGTCCCACGCTCGCCGAACCTGAAGGCGCGCAGAAAGCGTGTCCGGAGACCTGCGGACTGCCGGCCTTGCCCGTGCCCTGCATCGACCGCACCGCGCTGATGCCCGGGCCCGCGGACAGCGTGCGCATGACCACCGTCGTGGCGCCGGCGGGCTATGGCAAGACGACCCTGATGTCGCAGTGGTTCAGGTCGCTGCACCGGGAGGGGCGCGGCGTGGCCTGGCTGTCGCTGGGCCGGGGCTGCAACGGGCTCCGTCCGTTCCTGGAGGCGCTGTGCAGGAGCCTGGTCCTGGCGGGGCTGCATCGGGAGCGGGCGCGACCCGCGCATTCGCTGGACGAGGCCCTGCGGCGGGCAGCCGCCACGCGGCCTTTCACGCTGTTCATCGACAACCTGCACCATGTCCCGAGGGCCGAGCTGGGTGCGTTGTTGCACGAGCTGCTGCAGGCGCTTCCCGCTCGCTGTCAGCTGGTCGTCGCATCGCGCGCCAGGCTGCCCTTCGAGCTCGGCGCCATGATCGTCGACGGCTCGGCCGCGGACATCCCTTGCGAGGCCCTGCGCTTCGACGACGAGGAGGCCTTGCGCTATCTCGCGAACGCGGTGTCGGAGGACGAACTGGCGACCGTCCAGCAACTGGCCGAAGGCTGGCCGGTGGCCCTTCGCGTCTGCCGGGACCTGGCGCTGCAGGGCGGCCCGGCCCCTCGGCCGGACCACGCGCTGGCGGATGCGCTTTGCACCAGCGCCCGCCTGCGCGCCTATTTCGACGAGGAGATCCTTCGCCCGCTGCCGGCCCAGGTGCGCGATTTCGTGGTGCGTCTCTCGGTGCTGGACGAGATCACGGCCGACCTGGCGGAATGCCTGACCGAGTCGCCGGGCGGCGCGGCCATCCTCGAGACCTTGTGGCAGGAGAACCTCTTCATCGCGCCGGTCGACGGCCGCCCGCTCTGGCTGCGCTACCACCGCCTGTTCGCCGCCCATCTGCGCGCCCGCCACCCGCAACCGCCCGAGTCGACGGCCGACCTGCATCGCAAGATCGCCGCCTGGCTGCTGCATCGCGGCCTGTATGCGCAGGCACTGCCGCACATCTGCGCCGTCGGTGACGTGAACTTCATCGCCCGGCTGCTGATCGCCTCGGGCGGCTGGTGCCTGCTGTTTCGCGGCGGGGCGACGGTCGCCCGCATCCTGCACAGCCTGCCGCTGGCCGTGGTGCGCGCCTATCCGTCGCTGGAAATGGCCCGCATCTACCGGCTGGTGCACACGGGCGAGATCACCCAGGCCCGGCAGTGCTTCGAAGATCTCAAGCGCAGCACCGACGACTTCAAGGCGCCCGCCGACGACCTGCACCTGACGCAGGCCGACGGCATCGTCATGGAACTGCTGCTGTCGCTCTACGAAGACCGCACCCTCGGTCCGCAGGCGCTGATCAAGGCCGAGGCCGGCCTCAGCACCGACCTCGCCGAAGACGCCGTCCGCTCCTCGGTCATCCGCGAGCTGCTGTCCTGGTCCTTCTATCACGCGGGCAGCTTCCACAAGGCGCTGTCCATCGGCCAGGAATCGGTCGATCTGTGCGCGCGTGCCGGCATCCCCTATGTCCAGATCTACGCCTACCTCGCGATCGGCCTGTCCGAACTGGCCGAGGGCCACATCGACCGTGCCGCGGGCATCTACGCCCATGCGCAGGCGGAAGCGACGCGCTGCTTCGGCGACGGCTGCAACCAGGTCATGGCGGCCCAGATTCTCGGCGCCGAGATCCTCTATGCGCGCAACCAGGTCGGGGCCTCTCGCAACTGCACGGCCTACTGGCGCGAAGCGGTCGCCGACGGCGACGGCTGGGTCGACCTCTACGCCTCGCTCTACCGGACGCTGAGTTCCTCGATGCGCGTGCTCGGCGACGGTCCGGCCGCACTGGCCGTGCTGGAGCAGGCCCGCCACATGGCGCGCAGCCGGCGGCTCTGGCGGCTCGATCAGATCCTGCAGAACCACCAGTTGCGCGAAGCCTGCCTGAGCGGCGACATGGACCTGGCCGATCGGCTGGCCCGCGTGCTGCAGAGCGAGCATCCGCGCGCCGTGTCCGTGCAGCACCAGGGTTGGCGGGTGTGGTACACGCGGCTGCTGGCGCTGGCGCGGCATGCCCTCGGCAAGCAGGACTTCGCCGCCTGCGCGCAGATGCTGCAGGACATCGACCAATTGGTCTTCTCGGGCACCGGGAACCACAGCCTTTGCCGGCTCGAGCGCGATCTGCTCGAAGCGCGCATGCTGTTCGAGCGCGGCAGCGACGCCTATGTGCGGCCGTTGTCCCGCGCGCTGATGCAGGCCGCCGAGGCCGGGCTGGTGCGGCCTGTTCTCGACGAAGGCCCCGTCATGCTGCGCATGCTGCGCCAGTACGCCGAGGCCTTCAGCCTGTCTCGCGCGATCGCCTTGTTCCTGCAGGAGGTGCAGGCGCAAGCCACGCAGGACTACGTGCATCCGGCCTTGCCTTCGACTTCCGTCCCGGTGGTGGCCGGTCCGGCCCACACCGCCGTGGCGACGGACTTGCTCAGCAAGCGGGAGGCCGACGTGCTCGCGCTCATCTGCGACGGACTCACCAGCAAGGAAATCGCGCGCCGCCTGGCCATCTCGGTCAACACGGTCCTGACGCACCGCAAGAACCTCTACCGCAAGCTCTGCGCGACCACCCGCTCGCAGCTGATCACGATCGCCAGGGAACAGCAGGTGCTCAGGCCTTCGAGCGTCGCCGCACCGTACGCACGCGAGGCCTGAGCCGTCCTTGCAGCCCCTCCGGCGACATGAGGCCGGGCTTCATCACACATTGCATGTGACTGCCTGAAGCCCCGCGCAGCGGCACGATGGCAAGCACTCGCCCAGACCGGGCCCCGTGCTCCATCGACTCGGAAAGCATCATGAAAACTCTTGCCAGAAGACTGGCGGCGATCGCGCTGGCGTCCGCCGTGCTGCCATCGACCGCACAGACACCGCCGCCGATCAAGGTGGGCTTCGCGGTGGCCGAGAGCGGCTGGATGACCGCCTACGACGGCCCTCCGCTCAAGGCGGCGATGCTGCGCATCGAGGAGATCAACCGGCAAGGCGGCCTGCTCGGCCGCCGCATCGAGACCGTGGTGGCGGACACCCGGAGCGAGCGGGAGCAGGGCGCCAAGGCGGGCGAATCGCTCGTGGCCCAGGGCGTGGACCTGCTGGTGGTCTCCAGCGACTACGACTACGGCGCGCCCGCGGCGCTGGCGGCGCGCAAGGCCGGCAAGCTGGCCTTCAGCCTCGGCGCCGGCGATCCGAAGATGGGCCCGCTGGGTGTCGGCCCCTATGTCTTCACGCCCAACCTCGCGGCGCAGGTGGAGGGCATCACGATGGCCGAGTGGGCCTACAAGCGCAAGGGCCTGCGCCGCGCCTACGTGCTGGAGGATCAGTCGATCGAATACAGCAAGTCCGGCTGTGCGGGCTTTCGCGCCGGCTGGACGCGGCTGGCGGGAGACCTCGGCATCGCGGGCTCGGACAGCTTCAAGAACGGCGACGCGTCCATCGCCTCGCAGATCACCCGGCTGCGCGCGGCCTCTCCCGCGCCCGACGCGATCTACCTCTGCACCTACAACCCCGGCGGGGCGTCCGCGATCCGCCAGTTGCGCGCGGCGGGCATCGAGCTGCCCATCCTGGCCAACGTCGGCATGACCGACGCCTACTGGCTGCCCGCGGTGCAGCAGCTCAGCAACTTCTACGTGCCGACCTACATGTCGATCTTCGGCGACGATCCGCGCCCGGCCATCGGCAAGTTCCTGGCGGCGTTCACCGCGCGCTATGGCGCCCGCCCGGAATCCGCGTATGCGGTGCTCGGCTACAGCATGGTGGAGCAGTGGGCGCTCGCGGTGCAGCGGGCCGGCGCCACCGCGGCACCCGCCGTCACCGCGGAACTGGAGAAGTTCCGCGAAGAAGCGCTGACCGTCGGCCCCACGACCTATTCGAACCAGCTGCACATCCAGGTGAACCGGCCGCTGCTCATCATGGAAGTGCAGAACGGCAAGAACAAGGCCATCGAGGTCTGGCGCAACGAGCTGGTGCCGTCGACGCAGCTGCTGTTCCGCATGCCGGCGAAGCCATGAGAACGACGGACCGCGCACGGGTGCTGGAGATCGACAGGGTGTCGGTCCGCTTCGGCGGCATCGCGGCCCTGGCCGACGTCAGTTTCCACATGGCCCCGGGCGAGGTGCGTGGCCTGGTCGGCCCCAACGGAGCAGGCAAGACCACGCTGGTGAACTGCCTCTCCGGCTATCAGCGCCCGAGCGCCGGCGCCATCCGCCTCGGCGGGGCCGACACCGCGGGATGGTCGCCGTCGCGGCTGCGCCGCGCCGGCATCGCCCGGACCTTCCAGGCCGGCCGCCTGTTCGCCGGCCTCACGGTCGCGGAGAACGTCGAAGCCGGGCTGCTCGGCCTGGGTCTGGGCCGGCGCGAAGCGGCCTCCCATGTGCAGGCGATGCTGCGTCTGCTGGATCTCGTGCCCCAGGCCGGGCGGCTGGCCGGGACGCTGCCGTACACGGCCGCGCGCATCGTGTCCCTGGCGCGCGCGCTGGTGCATTCGCCCGCCTTCGTGCTGCTCGACGAACCCGCTGCCGGCATGTCCGACGCGGAGAGCGGACAGCTGGCCGATCTGATCGCATCGCTGCCGTCGCGCTTCGGCTGCGGCGTCCTGCTGATCGAGCACAACATGACGCTCGTCAACGCGGTCTGCGAGCGCATCCACGTGCTCGATGGCGGGCGCACGCTGGCCGATGGCACGCCCGCGGACATACGCGCCAACCCCGCGGTCGCGGCCGCCTACCTGGGCTCCGAGGAGGCCGCGCCATGCTCGATGTAGAAGACCTCCATGTGCAGCATGGCCCCCTGCAGGCGGTGGCGGGCGTGACGCTGCGGGTCGGCCGCGGCGAGGTGGTCGGCGTCATCGGGCCGAACGGGGCCGGGAAGTCCACGCTGATGGCCGCCATCGCCGGCGGCATTCCGTCCCGGCGCGGTGCCGTGCGGCTGGACGGCCAGGCCATCACCGGCCTGCGCGCGGACCGCATCGCGCGTCTCGGCCTGACGCTGGTGCCCGAAGGCCGCCACGTGTTCGGCATGCTCAGCGTGCAGGAGAACCTGCGCATCGGCAGCTACATGCATCGCGACGCGCGGGATGGCATCGAGCACGTGCTGGACTACTTCCCCCGCTTGCGCGAGCGGCTGCACATGCCCGCCGGCAGGCTCTCGGGCGGCGAGCAGCAGATGCTCGTGATCGGCCGGGCGCTGCTGACGCGCCCGCGCCTGATGATGATCGACGAGCCCTCGCTCGGCCTGGCGCCGAGGATCGTGGACCAGGTCTACGAGCTGCTGCTGCAGCTGCGCGAACGCGAGGGCCTGAGCTTGCTGGTCAATGAGCAGAGCGCGACACGCCTGCTGCGGGCGGCCGACCGGGTGTACGTGCTGCGCGAGGGGCGGGTGCGCCTGCAGGGGCATGCCGCGGAACTGCGCCAGGGTGACGCCCTGGCCCGGAGCTATTTCGGCCACGCGGATGCCGGCACGCGATGCCAGGGAGCGGCGCCATGAGCTACCTGCTGCAGACCCTCGTGGATGCCCTGAGCCTGGGCAGCCTGTATGCGCTGGCCGCGCTCGGCATCGGCCTGCTGTTCGGCATCCTGCGGCTGGTGAACTTCGCTCATGGCGATCTCATCTCCCTGTGTGCCTATGCACTCATCCTGCCGGCCTCCGGCGACGGCACGACCCTGCCCATGCTGGCGGTGCTGCCGGCACCGCTGCTGGTCGCCGCGGTGATGCTGGTCGGGGCGCTGGCGGCCAACGGCGCCGACGTCGCGGTCTTTCGCCCGTTGCGCAGGGCGTCCGTGCCGACCTTGATGATCGCCTCCTTCGCCATCGGCTACGTGCTGCAGAACGTGCTGCTCGGCCTGTATGGCGCGCGACCGAGGAACCTCGACCTGTGGTCCGGGTTGAACCGCCAGATCGTGCTGCCCCTGGGCACCGGCAGCGTGCACGTGCCGCTCATGCAGCTGGTGACGATCGCGGCCACGGCCGCCGTCGTCGTCGGGCTGACGCTGTTCCTGCACCGCACGCGCCATGGCGTGCAGATGCGCGCCGCCGCGGAGGACTTCCGCATGGCGAGCTACCTGGGCGTACGGGCGCATCGGGTGGTGGGCCTGGCCTTTGCCCTCAGCGGTGCGCTCGCGGGCATCGTCTCGCTGCTCTATGTCTCGCAGACCGGCGCCTTGTCGCGCACCCTGGGCGTGCCCCTCGTGCTCTACGCGTTCATCGCCACCGTCGTCGGCGGCATGGGCAGCCTGATCGGCGCGGTGCTGGGCGGCTTCCTGCTCGGCGCGGTGGCGGTGCTGCTGCAAGCCCTGCTGCCGCCGGATCTGCGGCCCTTCCGCGATGCCTTCGTCTTTTCGGTCGTGCTCGCGATGCTGCTGCTGCGTCCGGCCGGGCTGATTCGCAGCCGCGCCTTGATGGAGCGCGTCTGATGGCCTCTCCGTTCATTCCTGCATCGAGCTCCCGCCCCGCCATGTCCGCCACGCCTCTCCCCGATGCTTCGCTCGCTCCCGCCGAAATGCCCGCAGGGCTGCGCGGGCTGGCCACCCCGGCCGTGCTGATCGCCTGGCTCGCGGTCCTCACGTTCGTCGCAACGCAGTGGCTGCCGCAGCCGGCACAGCTCACCGTCACCGAGATGCTGATCCGCGTCGTGGTGGTGGTCGGCATGTCGGTCTTCATCGGCAACAGCGGCATCATGTCCTTCGGCCACATGGGATTCATGTGCATCGGGGCCTTTGCCGCCGCGTGGGGCGCGACCGAGCCGCTGGCCAAGTCGATCACGCTGCCGGGGCTGCCCCAGTGGCTCGGCGCGCACCAGTACGGATTCGCGGCCGTCACGGCGGGCGCGACCCTGCTGTCCGCGGCGGTGGCGCTGCCGCTGGGCATCGCACTCGGCCGCCTGGCGGGCATTGCCGCCTCCATCGCCACCTTCGCCTTCCTGGCGATCGTCAACAGCGTCTATGCCAACTGGGATTCCGTGACCGGGGGCACCGGCTCGCTGATCAACATCCCCACCGTCGTCGGGCCGTGGACGGCGCTGGCTTTCGCCTGCGTGGCGATCGGCGTGGCGTTCTGGTTCCAGCAGTCGCGCGTCGGACTGATGCTGCGCGCCACGCGGGAGGACGAAGTCGCGGCCAGCGCCTGCGCGATCCCGGCGTCCCGGGTCCGCTTGGCCGCGTTCGTCCTCAGCGCGGCCCTGGTCGGCATGGGGGGCGCCCTCCATGCCCAGTTCATCGGCGTGCTCAGCGTCGACGCCTTCTACCTGGGCCTGTCCTTCGTCACCCTGGCAATGCTGGTGGTCGGCGGGATCGGCAGCCTCACCGGCGCCGTCGCGGGCGTGCTCGCGGTGACGGCGCTGGTCGAACTGCTGCGCGCCGGAGAAGCCGGCCTCTCGCTGGGCGGCCTGCGCCTGGCGCTGCCTCCCGGCAGCCAGGAGATCGGCCTCGGCATCTTCCTGGCGCTGGTCCTCGTGTTCCGTCCCGCCGGGCTGGCCGGTGCGCGTGAATGGCTGGCGCCGCGCGCTTGAACACCTTCCCGACATTCTTTTTTCTTTCAACCCACTGCGAACTCTCCCATGCGACTCCTTCACACCATGCTGCGTGTCGGCGACCTGCCGCGCTCCATCGATTTCTACACCCGCCTGCTCGACATGGAACTGCTGCGCCAGGCCGACAACGAGGCCTACCGGTACACGCTTGCCTTCCTCGGCTATGGCCCCGAAAGCGAGCAGACCGTGCTCGAGCTGACCTACAACTGGGGCGTGGACCAGTACGCGCACGGCGCTGCCTACGGCCACATCGCCATCGAGGTGGACGATGCCCATGCCGTCTGCGAGCGCGTTGCCGCCGCGGGCGGCCGGGTGACGCGGGCCGCCGGACCCGTCCAGGGCGGCCAGACGGTGATTGCCTTCCTCGAGGACCCGGACGGCTACAAGGTGGAGCTGGTCCAGAAGGGCGGCATCCACGACCTCTGACCGGTTCTCCTTCAGCGTCCCTTCCTCTTTGAATGAAGGCCGGTCTCGCCCGAAGGCCGGCATGTTTCCCCCCCCAGCAGGAGCCCACGATGATGCAAGCCGCCTTGTCACCGCCGACCCGGCATCCCTCCGACCCGCGAACGCCCGGCGCGTCGCTGTGGTGTGGCGACGATGCCGTTCTGGACTGCGACTACGTCGAGCCCGACGATCTGAGCCAGGCGGTCGATGCGTTGCGCACTGCCGCAGGCCATGCCCGGATCGTCGCCGGAGGCCAGAGCCTGCTGCCGGCACTGCGCAGCGGCATGCTGCAGGCCGGCCGGCTCGTGAGCCTGCGGCGCATCGCATCGCTCAAGGCCATGGCCTGCGAGCAGGGCGTGCTGGTCATCGGCGCGGAGGTCACATTCAGCGAGTTCATGGCCAGCGCGCACGCGGCGACGCAGCCCCTGCTGCTGCAGGCCGTGGGCGAGGTCGCCCATCACACGGTGCGCAACCGGACGACCTTCGGCGGCACCATCGCCTGGGCCAACCCCATGGGCGCGCTGCTGCTGGCCCTGGCCATGCTCGACGCGACGGTGGTCACGACCCGGCGGCGCCTGCCGAGTGCCGATTGCGTGGCCGGCGTCCACTGCAACAGCCTGGCCGCCGACGAGATCATCGTGGCCGTCGAGATCCCGCTGCCGCCCGCCGCGCGGCGCTTCGCCTTCCACAAGACCACGGCCCGGCGCTCGGGCGGGAAGGCCCTGTCGAGCATGGCGGTGGCGCTGGGTCCGGAAGACGGCGGCCTGCGCTTGCTGCGCATCGGCGTCGTCGGACTGCAGGACCGCGCCTGGGTGTCGGACTGGCATGCCTGCGCCGTGGGGAGCGATCCTGGAGATGGCGTGGACGCCCTGCTGGCCAGCGCACCCGCAGGACCTCGCTTCGACCCGCTGCTGCCCTCGCCGGCCTACGCGCGCGCGTCCGCCGCGCTGGTGTGCCGCCGCCTTGTCAAGGAGATCCTCCATGCATGACGCCATCACGCTCAACGGCCGGCTCACCCCGCTGCGGGCTCATCCCTGCGATTCGCTGGCCGATGCGCTGCGCGATTCGCTCGACATGACGGCCACGCGCATCGGCTGCAACGAAGGCGTCTGCGGCGCCTGCACCGTGCTGCTCGATGGCCGCTCGGCGCGTGCCTGCATGACCCTGGCCGGCCAGGCCAGCGGCTGCCGCGTCGACACGGTGGAGGGCTACAGCCAGTCCGCCACGCGGCGCCTGCTGCAACAGGCCTTCGTCGAGCAGTTCGCCGCCCAGTGCGGTTTCTGCACCTCCGGCATGCTCGCCGTGGCCGCCGAGTTCCTCGAGGACCCCACGGTCAGCGACCATACGGACGAAGCCCTGATCCTGGAACGGCTGAACGCCGTCATGTGCCGCTGCACCGGCTACCGCAACATCGTGGCGGCCATCGTCCAGGCCGCTCGCCAGCACCAGGAACAAGGAGCCTCGCGATGAACGACCTCACCGATTCGCGCCTGCTGGCGCCCGCAACCTGCGTCGGCAGCTCCGCGCGCCGCCCGGTCATCGAGCGCTTCGCCAAGGGCCGGGGGCAGTACGTGGCCGACCTGCGGCGGCCCCGGACGCTGCATGCCGCCTTCGCGCGCTCCGCGGTCGCGCACGGCCGCCTGCGGGCGGTCGACACCGCACGCGCCGCCGCCGTCGAAGGCGTGGTGCATATCCTGACCGGAGAGGACATCCGGCACATGCGGCCCCAGCCGCAGATCTACGACCTGCCCGAGCAGCAGATCTCCGGCATGCTGCCCCTGGCCACCGACAGCGTGCTGTATGTCGGCCATGCGGTCGCGGTGGTGGTCGCCACCAGCCGCAAGGCCGCAGCCCGTGCGTGCGCGCTGCTGGAGGCCGACATCGAGCCCTTGCCGGTCGTCGCCGGCATGGACGAAGCCCTGCGGGCCGATGCGCCGACGGTGCATGCGCACTGGCCGCACAACCGCGTCGCGACATCGCGCTGGAACAGCGCCGACGTCCCGGCCATCCTCGCCGAATCCTTCCTGGTGATCGAAGGCGTGTTCAACAGCCCGCGGGTGCACGCCCTGCCGCTGGAAACCCGGGGCGTGCTCGCCGAGCCCGGCGGCGAAGCCGGCTGCGTGACCCTCTACACCCCGACCCAGTCGCCCCACCAGGTGCGCGGCCACGTGGCGCACATCCTGGGCTGGCCGGAACACCGGCTGCGCGTGGTGGCGCCCGACATCGGCGGCGCCTTCGGCATGAAGGTGTGGATGTTCCCGGAAGAGCCGGTGATCGCCTACCTCGCCGATCTGCTGGAGCGCCCGGTGCGCTGGATCGAAACCCGGCGCGAGGCCTTCGTCGCGTCGACCCATGCCCGCGCCGAACGCGTGGAGCTGGCCATGGGCTTCTCGCACGACGGCCGGGTCACCGGCCTGAAGGCGCGCGTGGTGCTGGACAAGGGGGCCGATCCCGGCACCGTGTCCAACGGCACGGCCCTGGTGTCCGGGGCCTGCATGACCGGCGCCTATGCCATCGGCGCCATCGACGTCGAAGCCACCGGCTTCGCCTCGCATCGCACGCCCACCGGCGCCTTCCGTGGCTTCGGCCAGCCGGAGGCCAACTTCGCGCTCGAACGCGCCATGGACATCGCGGCGCGGCACCTGGGCGTGGATCCCGCCGAGATCCGTCGGCGCAACTTCGTACCGCCCGAGGCCATGCCCCATGCCATACCGACCGGCCTGGTGCTCGACAGCGGCGACTACGCGGCGCTGATGGATCTCACCCTGGAGCGCTTCGGCTATGCGCAGGCCTGCCAGCGCGCCGCCCAGGCGCGCGCCGAAGGCCGTCGGGTCGGCGTCGGCATGGCGTTCTACACCGAGGTGACCAACTTCGCCCCGTCCTGGCTGACGACCCTGCTGGGCATCCGGACCAGCGGCTTCGACCTGGCATCCATCCGCATGGAGCCATCCGGACACGTGGCGCTGTTCATCAGCCAGACATTGATGGGGCAGGGCCTGGAGGTCGCGATGGCGCAGATCTGCGCCGACGAACTCGGCCTGCCGATCGAGGACATCCTCGTGGTGGCCAACGACACGCAGACGGCCGCGTTCACGGGCTATGCCAGCGGCGCCAGCCGCGGGGCCGGGGTCTGCGGCTCGTGCGTGACGCTGGCATGCCGCCGCCTGGCCGCCCGCCTGAAGACCTGGGGCGCGCATCTGCTGAAGCTCGACCCGGAGGCGGTGGCCATGGAGCCGGGGCGCATCCGCGCCATCGCGGACCCTTCGGCGTCGGTGACGGTGGCCGACATTGCACAGGCCGCCTATCTCTACGTGACGCATCCGGAGGGCCTCGAACCCGGGCTGCTGGACCAGGCCGGCTACGACCCTCCGGGCTTGTCGATTCCCTACGGCCTGGCGGTCTGCGAGGTCGAAGTCGACCCCGCCACCGGCACCGTCGCGCTGCAGCGCCTGGTGTTCGGCCATGACTGCGGCACCCAGATCAATCCGCGGATCGTGGAAGGCCAGGTGCTGGGCGGCGCCCTGCAGAGCGTGGGCACCACCCTGTCCGAAGAGATCGCCTACGACGCCGAGGCCCAGCCCTTGACCTGGTCGCTGCACGACTACGGACTGCCCTTCGCCGGCGATCTGGGCGGCTTCGACGCCACCCATACCGAGACCCCGTCGCCGTTTTCGCTCAATGGCGCCAAGGGTGTGGGCGAAAGCGGCACGATTCCGATCCCGGCGGCGATCGCCAACGCGGTGCACGACGCATTGGGCGGTACGCGCGGCCTGTGCGAGCTGCCGCTCACGCCGGAGCGGGTCTTCCGCTACCTGCACGGCGGGGCTTGACCGTGCTTCGCTGGCGCGGCGAATCCACCGGCGTGCGCGCGATCAGGCTGGGTCGTTCCCGCCCGGCGCGATCCCCAGCTCCGAGCAGATCCGTGCCACCAGCGCCTTGAGGCCCGCGAGCTCGGCCTCCAGCCGCGCCACGTTGGCCTTGAGTGCCGCGACTTCCCCGAGCGACACATCGGCGCCCGCGCTCGATCCCGTGCCGGCACCGGCCGCGTCCTCGGCCGGGGCGCCGCTCAGCAGATGGGCCCAGCGGCTCTCGCGCGCACCCGGCAGCCGCGCGAGCTTGACGACCAGCGCACCTGCCGGCCGTTGCGCCATCTCCTCGAGAAATCCCTCGACCGCCGAGATGTCGGCGAAGTTGTGCATGCGGTCGCAGGCGATGCGGAGTTCGCCCGCGGTCTGCGGGCCGCGCAGCATCAGCACGGTCAGCAGGATGATCGACTGCGAAGGGATCCGCAGCACGCCGTCGATGTTGTGCGCGTAGCGGAAGCTGCGCCCCCCGCTGCTTTCCGACACCAGGCTGTAGCCCTTGAGGCTGTCGAGGGCCGCCTGCGCCTCGGCGTCCGTCACCTCCAGGATCGGGTTGCGGCTGGTCTTCTGGTTGCAGCCCGCGACCAGCGCATTGAGCGTGAGCGGATAGCTGTCGGGAACCGTGCGCTGCTTCTCGGCCAGCACGCCCAGCACGCGGGTCTCCAGCAGCGAGAGGGTAGGGAGTGGCGAGTTCATGGGCTTAGAAGTCGACCAGCGCGAGCCCGACGGTGAACACGGTGCGCTTGCGGTTGTAGTCGACCAGCGTATCACCGTAGCCGTAGAAGAGCTGGGTCTGGAAGCGCAGGTTGCTCTTGACCGGGTCGCCGATGACCTTCAGCCACTCGAGCCGGATCGCGCCCTTGCCGCCGTGCACCATGACGCCGAGCTGGTTGAGGCGGTCGACCTGCCAGGCCGCCCGGACGTCCGCGTTGCCCAGGTACTTCGTGATGTCGGGGTTGTCGTCGTTGGCGGCGTTTTCGGAGATGCGTTTCCAGACCCGCCCGGTGATCACGAACTTGTCGCCGAGTTCGATGCCGCCCATCAGGTAGACCCGGTTCCAGCTGCGCGAGTACGGCAGGTCCTGGCCATTCGATTGGTGCACCAGGCCCAGGCCGGTGTAGCGCAAGCGCCAGCCGCCCGGCAGCTGGTAGTCGGTCGGGTAGCTGTAGATCATCTCCGGCTCGTGGTCGGTGGTGCGGAACGGCCGCGAGAGATCTTCGTTGAACACCTGCCAGGTCGACGCCTGCGAGTAGGCGAACCAGAGCCCGTCCTTCTTGACCGGGTCGTCTCCCGTGAGCAGCCCTTGCGCGAGCTTGGTGCGCACCGACAGGCCGATGCGCATGTCCTGCGCCTGGTAGGGCCGGTCGACGCCGGTGTGGTTGGGCGCCGGCGAGGTCGCGACTTCCGGCTCCCTCGCGGCCACCCCGAGGCCCACGCTGAGCGGGCGGTAGCCGCGGAAGCCGAGCGTGCCGCAGCTGCTGCCGGTCTCGAGCTCCCAGAAGCGCGACAGGGGCGAGTACTGGCGATCGCGGCAGCCGTCCTCGGTGGTGAGGGTGATCACGCGGGTGGCCGGCACCGTGGCGTCCACGGGCGGCTGGGTCTCGGCCAGCACCGGCGGCGCCGGCGGCACCGCGGCGGCCGGCAGGGTCTGCTGCTGGGCCCAACGATCGAAGCAGGCCAGCCGCGCGTCGTTGCCCGCGAGGCGCTGGCACTGCTGCCAGGTCAGTTCCGATTCGGCCAGGGGACTGGGCGGCTTGTCCACCGCCTGGGCTTGTACTGCGTTGGCGCCGATGCCGGCGAAGAGAGCGGTGAAAAAAAGAATGCGTTGATTCATCGATCGGTTGCCGAATTGCCAGTCTTGTTCAGTACGAAGGGATGGGTGGTGTCGCTCGCGGCATCGCGCCAGATGCCCTTGAACTCCCGGCCGCACGACGCCGGTTGCAGCGCGCCCAGCCAGACGCCGCTGATGGCGCGGCCGTCCAGCGATTCGTCGAGGCTCAGCATGCCGTCGTCGTCGATATCGCCCGCCAGCTGGGACACGGTGGCGGGCGCGCCATCGCCGCCCCGGGTGATTGTGCCGCGCACGCCGGCGTAGTCGGGATGTTGGTTGAGCTTGACTTTTGCGACACCCTTCTGGTCGTCGATGCGCGCTTCCCAGGTGCCGAACAGCGCCTCCAGCGGCAGCGCCGAGGCGCTGGCGGGGCAGGCCGCGGTGCTGGGCGCCGACGGGCCCCGGGGGGCCTCCTGAGCGGCCGCGGCCATGCAGCCGGCGACCAGCCAGGCCGTCCGCAGCCACCTCATGGCGCCGATGCGGCGGCCGCCGCCGCGGCTGCGTTGTCCTGTACCTTGCGCGCGAATTCGGCGCGCAATGCCTTGAGCTTCTCGCGCGGGTCTTCCTTGGCGGTCTTCTTGTCGAGCGCCATCTCGGCGATGAAGCGGCTCGGCTGGGCCGCGACCATCTCGCGGCCCTTCTTGCGCCGCTTGGTCCAGCTCACGGCCAGGCTGCGCTGGGCCCGCGTGATGCCCACGTACATCAGGCGGCGCTCTTCCTGCAGCCGCGTCAGCGTGTCGTCGCTGATCTTCTCCTGCCGGCCGCCGTCGTCGTCGAGCTTGAAGGGCAGCAGCCCCTCGGTCACGCCGACCAGCATCACGTGCGGCCACTCGAGGCCCTTGGAGGCGTGCAGCGTCGACAGCGTGACCACGTTCTGGTCTTTCTCGCGCTCGCTGATCGTGGAGAGCAGCGAGATCGTCTGCGCCACCTCGAGCAGGCTCTTGCGCTCGCTCTCGACCGTGGCGCCCGAGGCGTCGTCGATCTGGCCGCCGCAGCGCTGCGACATCCAGTCGCAGAACTCCATCACGTTGGTCCAGCGGCTGGCCGCGGCCTGCTCGCTGTCCTCGCCGTCGTAGAGGTGCTTCTCGTAGTCGATCTCCTTCAGCCACTCGGCCAGGAAGGCGCGCGCGTCCTCGGCGCCCATCGTGCGGCGGGCCTTGTATTCGAGGTCGTTGATGTAGCGGCCGAATTCGTGCAGGCCCTCCAGGGCGCGTTTGGGCATCACGCTCGGCAGCGAGGGGCTGAACAGCGCCTCGAACAGGCTCAGCTTGTATTGGCTCGCGAAGGTGCCCAGGCTGGCCAGCGTGGTGTGGCCGATGCCGCGCTTGGGCGTGGTCACGGCGCGCAGGAAGGCCGGGTCATCGTCGTTGTTGACCCAGAGGCGGAACCAGCCGCACAGGTCCTTGATCTCGGCGCGGTCGAAGAAGCTCTGGCCGCCCGAGACCTTGTACGGGATCTGCGCCTTGCGCAGCGCCTGCTCGAACACCCGGGCCTGGTGGTTGGCGCGATAGAGGATCGCGAAGTCGCGGAATTCCTTGTGCTGCGGGCCCTGCGCGGTCGCATCGCCGGCACGCAGGCTCTGGATGCGCGCCACCGTGCGTTCGGCCTCGTGGGCCTCGCTGTCGGCGTCGACGATGCGCACCGGCTCGCCCTCGCCGAGTTCGCTGAACAGCGTCTTCGGGAACAGCTTGGGGTTCGGGCCGATCACGTTGTTGGCCGCGCGCAGGATCGCGCTGGTGCTGCGGTAGTTCTGCTCGAGCTTGATGACCTTGAGGGTCGGGTAGTCGACCGGGAGCTTCTTCAGGTTGTCGAGCGTGGCGCCGCGCCAGCCGTAGATCGACTGGTCGTCGTCGCCCACCGCGGTGAAGCGGCCGCGCTCGCCGACCAGCGCCTTCAGCACCTCGTACTGGGTGGCGTTGGTGTCCTGGTACTCGTCGACCAGCACGTGGCCGAGCGCGGCCTGCCACTTGGCACGCACTTCGTCGTGCTGCTGCAGCAGCTTCAGCGGCATGCCGATCAGGTCGTCGAAGTCCACGCTCTGGTAGGCCGCCAGCCGCTCTTCGTAGCGGGCCATGATGCGCGCCGTGATGCGCTCGTTGTCGTCGGCCGCCTGGGCCTCGGCCTGGGCCGCGTTGAGGCCCATGTTCTTCCACTTGCTGATGGTCCACTGCCAGATGCGGGCGGTGGCCGCGTCGGTGGTGCCGCCGGCGTCCTTGAGGATCTTCGTCACGTCGTCGCTGTCGAGGATGCTGAAGGCCGGCTTCAGGCCCAGCACGGCGCCGTCCTCGCGCATCATGCGCACGCCCAGCGCGTGGAAGGTGCAGACCACCACGTGCCTGGCGTCGCGTCCGATCAGGCCCTTGGCGCGCTCGCGCATCTCGGAGGCCGCCTTGTTGGTGAAGGTGATGGCGGCGATCCGCTTGGGCTCCAGGCCGGCCTGGATCAGGCGCGCGATCTTGTGCGTGATCACGCGCGTCTTGCCCGAGCCCGCGCCCGCAAGGACCAGGCAGGGCCCGTGCATGTAGTTGACGGCTTCTTGTTGCGCGAGATTGAGACCGGAAGACATGGAGTGCGGGAACGGAAGGCGCAAACGGGCAATGATACGGGCCCCCTCGCGCTGCCCCTGGCGGGCGGATGTGCTAGGGCTTCGGCCGAAGCCGAAGCCGAAGTCGGCGCGGGCGCCCAAGCACAATCGGCCGCGTGCTGCAGATCTTCCTCGTCACCGTCCCCTTCTTCGCCCTGATCGCCGCCGGCTACGCCGCCGCGCGCGGCGGCCTGTTGCCGCTGTCGTCGATTCCGGGGCTGAATGCCTTCGTCCTTTATTTCGCGCTGCCTTGCATGCTGTTTCGCTTCGGCGCCAATGCGCCGATCGGCCTGTTGCTGGACGGCGGCGTGGCGCTGGTGTGGGGCCTGAGCGCATTGATCGTGGTCGGCGCCACGGTGGCCCTGAGCCGCAATGGGCGCATCGGCTGGAACGACGCCGCATTCGGTGCGCTGGTGGCGGCTTTCCCCAACACCGGCTTCATGGGCGTGCCGCTGCTGGTGGCGATCCTGGGCGCCCAGGCGGCCTCGCCCACCATCATCACCATCGCGTTCGACATGATCGTGACCTCGTCGCTGTGCATCGCGCTGTCGCGGCTCGACGGCGCCGACGAGCATGGGGCCGCGAAGGCGGCGCGGCAGGCGTTGCGCGGCATCCTGCTGAATCCGATGCCGTGGTCGATCCTGCTGGGCGTGCTGGCCTCGGCGACGGGGCTGGCGCTGCCGGGCCCGCTCGACCGCACGGTCGCGATGCTGGCCGAGGCGGCATCGCCGGTGGCGCTGTTCACGATCGGCGCGGTGCTGGCGCGCTCGGCGCTGCTGGCGCGCGAGCACCGCGCCAGCGCGGTCGTCGCGCAGGCCCTGGGCAGCTCGGGCGGCACGCCCCGGCCGCCGCCGCAGGCGCGGCTCGCCGACGTGCTGCCGGTGGTCGCAATCAAGCTGATCGCGCATCCCCTGCTGGTCTACGGCGTGGCCCGCGGCGCGATCGCGCTCGGCCTGCCACTCGGAAAGCCGGCCCTGGTGGCGATCGTGCTGGTGGCCGCGCTGCCCAGCGCCAGCAACGTGTCGATGCTGGCCGAGCGCTTCGGCGCCGACAACGGCCGCATCGCCCGCATCATCCTGTGGACCACGGTGGCGGCGTTTTTCAGCTTTCCGGTGATTGCGCTCGCCCCCAGGTTGGCTCACTTCGTGTAGCCGCCCACCCCCTGCCGGGCCGCTGGTGTTGCCCCCGGTAGGGGGTGGGCGCCCGGACACGAAGTGCCGGGCAACCTGGGGGCGAGCTACGGACTCAGGACACCGAGCTTGTAGGGGTCGGCATCGGACAGCAGCTCGCAGCGCGACGGGTCGCGCCCTTGCGTGCCGTCGCAATAGAAGGTGTTGTGGACCCGCCCGAACAGCGTGGGGGTCGAGGTGAACAGGACACCCTGGTTCGGGCGCCACGTGTCCTTCGCGGCAGGCGTGCCGGGGGGCGGGGTCGGCGTCGCAGCGGGGGGAGCGGGCTCGGCGGCCGGCGCGCTCGACTCCGCCGGCATCCGATGCGCCGCATCCACGCCCCGCCAGCGGCTCGCGAGTTCGCCGGGCTGCGGCCGGCTGTCGACCGGGATCAGCAGCGCGTGGATCTGGAAGCCGCGCCCGAACCGGTGCTCCTTGCCGGCCAGGAAGGCGAAGGCGCAAGCAGCCTGGCACTGGCCCTTGGCCTCGGTGTTGACGCCAGAGGCCTGGATCGCACGCGCGTACTCCCTGGCGACGTCGGCCGAGCCGCCCAGCGCGTTCTCGAAGACCACCGTGCGCACCTGGCCGCTGGCCAGCTGCGACTCGAAATCCTTGAGGGCGCTGCCATCGAGCATGCCGCTGACCAGCAGCCGGCTGCCTTCGAGCTCCAGCTCTGCCGCCGGCGCGCCCGTGGCCAGGCAGGCAATCGCAAGGCCCAGGCCCCACAAAGTCCCAGAGAGCGTCTTCATGAGATGACCTTTCGCAGAACCCCGCAGTGGGTCCCGACGCCACCATAGCTTGGACAGCGAGGCGGCGCTTCGTCAACCGTTGTTGCAGAGTATTTCCTGCCTGTCTCGCAAGAAGACGGGGTTCCCGTGAACTATTGCTTTTGACTAATGCTTCCGTATTCAGAAGCGCTGCTAAAGTGGGCTTCTGGATCGGGAGAGTGGCATGACGACTTGGACGCGCGGGGTGCTGTGGATGGTGTGGCTGGCCGGCGTCGGCTGGCTGTGGCTCGGGGGTTCGCTCGGAACCGGTGCTGCCTTGGCGGCGGCCGTGCTGAGCCTGCTGCTCTTCGTCCCCGGGACTTCCCGACGCCGCCGATCCGGCCTGCAATACGTGGAGATGGGCAAGGCGCCGGTCGGGCTGCTGTAGCTCGCCCGCTTCCGCGGCGTTCCGCAATGGCGGCCGCCGCCCGCGTCAGATGCTCTGCGGGTCGACGTCCACCAGCCAGCGGATCACGCCCTTGCCCTCGGGCTGCCGGCGCAGCGCGTGCAGCAGCGGCTGCCATTCCGCCAGCAGCCGCTGCAGGGCGGCGCGCGAGCCGCTCTCGATCAGCATCTGCGCCCGCTCCACATTGGCCACCCGCTGGATCGCGAGCGGCACCGCGGGGTAGCGCGTCACCCGGTCGGCGCCCGGTAGCGCGTCGGCCGCGGCACTGGCGGCATTCAGGAACGCCTGCGCCGCGTCCTGCGTGCGCGCGTCGGCCCTGAGAAGCGCCTGGAAGGCGAAGGGCGGCATGCCGGCGGCTGCGCGCTCCTCCAGTTCGCCCTGGGCGAAGGCCGCGTAGTCATGGCGCCGCAGCGCGGCGAACAGCGGGTGCTGCGGGTGATGGGTCTGGATCCACATCTCGGCGGTTGCCTCCTGAGCCGTCAGGTAGGCGGCATCGCGCCCGGCGCGGCCGGCCGACTGCATCAGGAGGCTGAACAGTCGCTCGGGCGCGCGGAAGTCGCTCGAGAACAGCGCGCCGTCGGGGTTGATCGCCGACACCAGCGTGATGCGGCGGAAGTCGTGGCCCTTGGCGATCATCTGCGTGCCCACCAGCACGTCGACCTCGCCGGCGTGCACCGCGGCGAGCTGCGACTCGAGCGACCCCTGCTTGCGCGTGCTGTCGGCGTCGATGCGCGCCACGCGCACCGCGCTGCCGTCGGGCCGCAGGACCGTGGCAAACAGCTCGCCGAGGTGCTCTTCCAGCCGCTCCGTGCCCCGGCCGACCGGTGCGATGTCGGGATTGCCGCAGGCCGGGCAGGCGCGCGGCACGCGCTCGGTGAAGCCGCAATGGTGGCAGCGCAGCGTGCGGTCGATCTTGTGGAACACGCGGTAGGCGCTGCAATGCGGGCATTCGCTCTTCCAGCCGCAGTCGCCGCAGGCCAGCACCGGTGCGTAGCCGCGCCGGTTCAGGAACACCATGCTCTGCTCGCCGCGCGCGATGCGCTGGCCGATGGCGTCGAGCAGCGCGCCCGACAGCACGGTCTTCGGCGGCTGCAGGTTCATGTCGACCAGACGCACCGCGGGCAGTGCGCCGGCCCCCACGCGTGAGGGCATCGCCAGTCGCAGGTAGTTGCCGCCGGCATCCGCGCCCTCGGCCGGCCGGCTGCGATGCCAGCTTTCGAGCGAGGGCGTCGCCGAGCCGAGGATCACTTTGGCGCCCTCGCGCCGGCCGCGCCAGACGGCCAGATCGCGGGCCGAGTAGCGCGCGCCCTCCTGCTGCTTGTAGCTGGGGTCGTGCTCCTCGTCGACCACGATCAGCCGCAGCGCCGGCATCGAGGCGAACACCGCCATCCGGGTGCCGAGCACGATGCGCGCCGCGCCGCCGTGCGCCGCCAGCCAGCTGGCGAGCCGTTGCGGGTTCGTCATGCCGCTGTGCAGCGAGACCACCGAGTCGGCGCCGAACCGCTCCTTGAAGCGGGCTTCGAGCTGCGGCGTCAGGTTGATCTCGGGCACCATCACCAGCGCCTGCGCCTCGGGCTCGCGTTCGAGCAGTGTTGCCACGCAGCGCAGGTAGACCTCGGTCTTGCCGCTGCCGGTGCTGCCGAACAGCAGGAAGGGGCCGGGCTCGGCATCGAAGCGGGCCAGCGCCGCGGCCTGCTCGGCGGTGAGCGCCACCGCGGGCGCGTCGGGCGCTGGATGGCCGGTGCGCACCGCAGGGCCCTGGCGCTTGAGCCGCCGCGCCAGCTGGACCGCGCTCAGATCCCGCAACTGCGGAGGCAGGGCGGCCAGCGCGATCTCGCCGAGCGAGCGCTGGTAGTAGCGTGCGGCGAAGGCCACCAGGTCGCGCCACGCCTCGCCCAGCGCGGGCAGGGCGTCCAGGGCGCCGGCGACCGGCTTGAGTTCCAGGGGAGATGGCGCGTCGGTCTCCAGGCCGCGCACGGCCCAGGCCACGCCCAGCACCTCGCGGCGACCCAGCGGCACCCGCACGAGTGCCCCCGGAGCCAGGGCGACAGGGCTTGTGTAGCTAAGTACATCCCCTAGTGCACTGTGCGCCGGAGTCTGGACGGCGACGTCGATGCACCAGTTCAAGGCGGGTTCCCGCTGCGCGGGTTTGTTAAAGCGACTTTGAGCAAATGGACTTAAGTTGTTGATTTTTCAGCGCTTTGCGGTCCATCCAGAGTTTCTGTGGATAACTTTGTTGATATCCGGGCTCGACGCGTCGCCAGCCCTTGAAAATCAAGGCTCCGGCTGGAATGCCCGCAAAAAAAGCAAAGTTCAAAACCTATATGAATCAATGACTTAGCTTCGCTATCGCTTTAGGAGCAGCCTTCATCGCGCGTCAGATGTTTTTGCGCACCGCAGCAGCCGTTTTGTGCATAAGTCAGTCCCTCCTCACGCTTTTGGCGCTTGACAAACGCGCGGCAGTCGTTCTCGGGTGCTTACAAGTCATAACAAAGCGCTCAGTGACGCAGCAGGCGCGATTGCGAATGCACCGCGTTCACGAGGGCCGCCACGTGGTCGGGCGGCGTGAACTGGCTGATGCCGTGGCCGAGGTTGAACACGTGCGTCGGTCCGGTGGTGTCCGGATCGGTGTGCGGGCGGCCGAAGCTCCGCAGCACCTTGGCCACTTCCTCTTCGATCTGGTGCGGCTGCGCGAACAGCACGTTGGGGTCGATGTTGCCTTGCAGGGCCTTGCCCGCCGGGCCTTCGCCCACCAGTGCGCGCGCGCGACCGAGATTGACGGTCCAGTCCAGGCCCAGCACCTCGCAGTCGAGCGGCTGCATCTCCTCGAGCCAGAGTCCGCCGCCCTTGGTGAACACGATGCGCGGCACCGGCCGGCCGTCGGCGCCGTCGCGCTTGAGCTGCGACAGCACGCGTTGCGTGTAGGCCAGGCTGAAGGCCTGGAAGGCGCCATCGGCCAGCACGCCGCCCCAGCTGTCGAACACCATCACGGCCTGGGCGCCGGCGTCGATCTGCGCGTTGAGGTAGGCGGCCACGGCGTCGGCGTTGACGGCCAGCAGCCGGTGCATGAGGTCGGGGCGGCTGTAGAGCAGGGTCTTGACCTGCCGGTAGTCGCTCGACCCTGCGCCCTCGACCATGTAGCAGGCCAGCGTCCATGGGCTGCCCGAGAAGCCGATCAGCGGCACCCGGCCGGCGAGCGCGCGGCGGATCGACGCGACGGCATCGAAGACGTAGCGCAGCTTGTCCATGTCGGGCACCGCCAGGGCCGCGATCGAGGCCTCGTCGCGCACCGGGCGAGCGAAGCGCGGGCCTTCGCCGGCCTCGAACGAGAGGCCGAGCCCCATCGCGTCGGGCACCGTCAGGATGTCGGAGAACAGGATGGCGGCATCGAGTGCAAAGCGCTCGAGCGGCTGCAGCGTGACCTCGGTCGCGAAGTCGACGTTGGTGGCCAGACCCATGAAGCTGCCGGCCTTGGCCCGGGTGGCCAGGTACTCGGGCAGGTAGCGTCCGGCCTGGCGCATCAGCCAGACGGGGGTGTGGTCGGTGGCCTGGCGCCAGCAGGCGCGCAGGAAAGTGTCATTCTTCAGGGGGGCGAAAGGCATCCTGCGATTGTCGCAGGGGCGTGGAATAACCTTCGCGCGGCAGCGCTCCGGTATTCGCCTTGGGGCGGCCCGAGACGGCCGATGCGGCCCCGGCCGGTCTCAACTCTTGTACTTGATCGAACAGCCGTAGGGCCGAGTGGCCGCGGCGCTGATGGCCTTGCCGCCGAAGGCTTCGCCCAGCGCCTGGTTGACGTAGTTGGTGGCGGCCTTGATGTCCTCGGCGCGGGACGAGGGGATGCTGTCGATACCGCCGGCATAGACCAGCGTGCCCTTGGGGTCGACGATGAAGATGTGCGGCGTCGTGCGGGCCCCGTAGGCGCGGCCGATGACCCCGTCCTCGTCCATCAGCACGGCCGTGGGCGCGCCCGATTGCGCCTTCATCCAGGCGGCCAGCGCCGCCGGCTTCAGGTAGTCGCTGGCGCCGCGTTCGGTCGAATTGATGGCCAGCCAGACCACGCCCTGGGCCGTGGCGGCCTTCTGCGTGGCGGGCATGTTGCCGCTGCCGTAATGCTTGCCGACGAAGGGGCAGCCCGGATTGGTCCATTCGAGCACCACGAACTTGCCGGCGAAATCCGACAGGCGGTGCTGCGCGCCGGCGGTGTCGACGGCGACGAAATCCGGCGCCGGCTGGCCGACGGCGGGCGCGGCGACGGCCTGCGCGTTCATCAGGAAGGTGGCGCCGAGCGCGACGGCGGCGGTCATGATGGCGCGTCGCGAGGCGCGGCTGAGGGCGGCGCGGGCATCGCGCGCGGCACGGTAGGAACGCGAGGCGGAGGTTGACGATGACATGGTCAGCTTGTACTCCCGGTGATAAATACTCAACAACTGCGACAGCTTAGAACGGATTCTTCATGTCCGTGTGACAACCCGTTAAGGCCGGCGCCGGGCGCCTCAAGGCGGCCGGCCAGCAAGGGTCAAAGTGCCCGGAGCGCGGCGCGCAGTTCATCCTTGCCGAGTATTTCCGTCAGCACCACGGGCGGCTTTCCCGGTGCTTGCAAGACGTAGACCGGCACCCCGCTGCGCCCGAGCGCGGTCAGCGCCTCGGTGATCGCCGGGTCGCGCCGGGTCCAGTCGGCGCGCAGCAGCGCGACCTGGCGGGCGTCGAAATCGGCCAGCACCTCGGCGTCGGCCAGCGTGCTGCGCTTGTTGTACTGGCAGGTCACGCACCAGGCGGCCGTGAAGTCCACGAACACCGGCCGGCCGGCGGCAGCCAGTTCGCGCGCGCGCTCGGGCGACCAGGGCTGCCAGAGCGGGCCCGCGGCCGCCGAGGTGTTGGCGGGCTCGGCAGGTCGCACCACATGGCCGCCGATCGCGCCCGCCAGCACCGCGGTCAGGGCCACGGTCAGGCCGGTGAGCACGAGCCGGGTGCGGCCGCGCAGGGTCAGGGCCCAGGCGATCGCCGCGAGGCACACGAGCAGGCCCAGCAGGGCGCCGGCGCCGTCGATGCCGCTTTGCTGGCCCAGCACCCAGACCAGCCAGGCGACCGTGGCGAACATCGGGAACGCGAGCAGGCGGCGCAGGGTGTCCATCCAGGCGCCCGGCCTGGGCAGCAGGCGGGCCACGGCCGGCACGAAGCCGGCCGCCAGGTACGGCAGGGCGAGGCCGAAGCCGAGCACCGCGAACAGCAGCAGGGCCTGGCTGGCGGGCAGGCCGATCGCGAAGCCCAGCGAGGCGCCCATGAACGGCGCGGTGCAGGGCGAGGCGACCACCACCGCGAGCACGCCCGAGAGAAAGTCGTTGGCCACCGGATGGCGCGCCTGGACGGCGCCGAGCGACGCCGGCGCCATGCGGCCGAACTCGAACAGGCCGGCCAGGTTGAGGCCGATCAGGGTGAACAGGGCCGCGAGGGCGGCCACCACCGCGGGCGACTGCAGCTGGAAGCCCCAGCCGAGCTGCGCGCCGGCGGCGCGCAGCGCCAGCATCGCGCCACCCAGCGCCAGGAAGGACAGGATCACGCCGCCGGTGTAGGCCAGTGCGGCCAGCCGGTGGGCGCGCCGGTCGTCGGCATGGCGCGTGAAGCCCAGCACCTTGATCGCGAGCACCGGGAACACGCAGGGCATCAGGTTCAGCAGCAGGCCACCGATCAATGCGCCCAGGAGGGCGACGATGAAGCCGCCTGAGGCCTGTGGCTGCGGCTGCGGCGCCGAGGCGTTGGCCTCCAGCGCGGCCTGCAAGGCCGGCGAGACCTGGGCCGGCGCCGCGGTCGCCGGCCAGGCGCCCGCGACCGGCGCTTCGGCGCGCCAGGCGATCGGCTGGCCGGGCTGCCGGTCGGCCTCGGCGAGCGCCACCACCACCGGCATCACCGCCGGGCTGGCGCTGCGCTGCGCGGCCAGCGGCACGCTGGCGGTCCAGGCGCCGCCCTGCCAGGCCTGCGTCCAATCCTTGCCCTGCACGGCGGCGGAGTGGATCACCTCGGCCGTTTCGGGAAAGAACTCGAGGGTCTTGCCCTGCGCGCCGGCGGGCAGGCCTTCGAGGCGGACCTGCAGCTTGTCGCCGTCCACCGTGATCTGGCCCGGCCGGGCCAGCGGCTGGGGCTGCGCCGCGAAGGCGGCGTCGAATTCCGCCTTGTGGAGCGCCGTCGAGCCCTGCAGCGGCAGCTTGAGCAGAAACTCGCCTTCTTCGGGAATGCACTCCTTGCTGCACACCAGCCAGGACGCCTTGAGCCTGACGTCGAGCTGGTCGGCACCCGTGAGGGCCGGCTGCGGCTTGAAATCGGGCGCCACCGTGAGCGGCACCGGCAGCAGCAGCGTGTCCTCGTAGCCGAAGTTGGCCAGGTTGCCGATCCGGATCTTTCTCGGCACCGGCCAGGCGATGTCGCCGGCGGAGACGCCCGCCGGCAGCGACCAGGCCAGTTCGGTCGGCAGGCCGGAGTCGCCCGCGTTCTTCCAGTAGGTATGCCAGCCGGGCTGGTGCACGATCTGCAGGCCGAGCCAGACCGGCGCACCGGCGGCCACGCCGTCGGGCGCATGGGCGACCAGTTCGGCCCGCACGTGCGGGGTCGTGACCACCGGGCCGATACGGGAAGTGAGCTGGGCCGCGGCCGGCAGGCAGGCCGCGAAGGCGGCGAAGAGAAAGCTCGCGAAACGAAGGCGGGAAAGAAGAGGCATGCCGTCAGTCGGAGCGTGCCGGCTCGGCGAAGTTCCGGCGCCGGCTCACGCGCCCCACCCCAGCACCACGCGCCGGCTGTTGGCGCTCTTCTTTTCGATCTTGGTGACCACCACGGCGCCGATCTCTCGCGTGTTCGCCACATGCGTGCCGCCGCAGGGCTGGAAATCGATCGCCTCGCCGTCCTCGAGGGGGCCGATGCGGATCGTGCGAACGGTCCCGGTGCCGCGCGGCGGCTGCACGCTCATGCTCTTGACCAGGGCCGGATTGGCATCCAGCTCGGCGTCGCTGATCGCGCCGACTGCCAGCGGATGGGCGGCCGCCACCAGCCGCGCCAGGCCGGCCGTCAGGGCCTCCTTGTCGAGCGGCTCGGTCATGTGGAAGTCGAGCCGCGCGTAGTCGGGCGTGATCGAGCAGCCGTTGACCGGCTGCGGCACCAGGTGGCACAGCAGGTGGGTGGCGGTATGGAAGCGCATCAGCCGGTGCCGGCGCTCCCAGTCGATGCGCGCGGTCACGCGGTCGCCGGGCCGCAGCGCGGCCGCCAGCGCCTCCTGGCCGGTCGCGGGCAGGTGGAGGATCCCGTCGGTCGGCCGGCCTTCGGCATCCTTGGCCTTGCGGGTGTCGGCGATGGCGAGCTCGCGGCCGTCGGCAAGCAGCAGCCAGCCGCTGTCGCCGGCCTGGCCGCCGCCCATCGGATAGAACACCGTGCGGTCGAGCAGGATGCCGGTCTCGTCGACGCCCGCCACGAGGGCCTCGCACTCGCGCAGGTAGGCATCGGAGCGGAACAGGTCTTCGGTCATGGCTCGATGGTAGCGGGGCCGCCGGACGGGGGTGCGCCCGCCTTCGAAAGCGCCTGCCGCCGAATGCGACGCGGCGCTGCCGGCATCATGGGAGGCTCGCGCCGCCCCAGGCGCCAAAGGACTTCCACCATGACGATTCCCCATCGCTCGCGGCAGTCGCTGCTCGCGCCGATCGCCGCCGTTCTGCTGCTGGCCGCCTGCGGGGACAGGGCAAAGCTGTCGCCCGAACAGGAAACCGGCCCGACGCCGACGCTGCCGGCGCCGAGCGCGGCCCTGCTGCCCACGGTGAACATCGCGCCCTCGGTGGGCTGGACCGATACCGCGGGTCCCACCGCGCCCGAGGGCTTCGTGGTGACCGCGTTGGCCCGGGGCCTCGACCATCCGCGCATGGTCTACACCTTGCCCAACGGTGATGTGCTGGTGGTCGAGAGCAACCAGCCGCCCAAGCCAGCGGGCGGCCGCGGCGGCGGCCTCGTCGCCGAGATCCGGCAGAAGGTCGAGGGCCTGGTCCGCAAGCGTGCCGGCGCGGACGTGCAGAGCGCCAATCGCATCACCCTGCTGCGCGACGCCGACAACGACGGGGTGGCCGAGGTGAGAGAGGTGTTCATGCAGAACCTGGTGTCGCCGTTCGGCGTCGTGCTGGTCGGCAGCGAATTGTTCATCGCCAATGCCGATGCGCTGGTCAAGGTGCCCTATGTCGAAGGCCAGACCACCATCACCGCGGAGCCCGTGAAAGTGACCGACCTGCCTGCGGCCCCCAATCACCACTGGACCAAGCACGTCGTTGCCAACCGCGAGGGGACCAAGCTCTACGTCAGCGTCGGCTCCAACAGCAACGTGGGCGAGAACGGGCTCGAGGTCGAGAAGGGGCGGGCCGCGATCTGGGAGGTCGACCGCCAGAGCGGCGAGAAGCGACTGTTCGCCAGCGGCCTGCGCAACCCGACCGCGCTCGCCTGGGAGCCCGACACCCAGGTCCTGTGGGCCGTGGTCAACGAGCGCGACGAGCTCGGCAGCGACCTGGTTCCGGACTACCTGACCTCCGTCAAGGACGGCGCCTTCTATGGCTGGCCCTGGAGCTACTTCGGCGGCTACGTCGACGCGCGCGTGAATCCGCAGCGCCCCGACATGGTCGCCAAGGCGGTGGTGCCGGACTACGCGCTGGGCTCGCACCGCGCGCCGCTCGGCATCGTGTTCTCCAGTCCGCGCGGCATGCCGCCGGAATTCGCCAACGGCGCCTTCATCGGCGAACACGGCTCCTGGAACCGCAGGCCGCTGGCGGGCTACAAGGTGGTCTTCGTGCCCTTCATCGGCGGCCGGCCGAGCGGCCCGCCGGTCGATTTCCTGACCGGCTTCCTGAGCGCGGACGACAAGGCGCAGGGCCGGCCGGTGGGCGTGGCGCTCGACGGGCGCGGCGCCCTGCTGGTGGCCGACGACGTCGGCAACGTCGTCTGGAAGGTCAGGAAGAAGAAGTAGCGCGGACCTCAGAAGCCTTCCAGGACCACCTTGCCCTGCGCCTTGCCGCTCTCGATCAGCGCGTGGGCCCGGCGCAGGTTGGCGGCGTTGATGATGCCGAAGGCCGCGTGGGCGGTGGTACGTATGCGGCCGGCGTCCACCAGCTGCGCGACTTCGGCGAGCAGTTCGCCCTGGCGCGCCATGTCGGGCGTTTCGAACTTCGAACGCGTGAACATCATTTCCCAGTGCAGCGAAATGCACTTGCCCTTGAGCGCCATCGCGTCGAGCGTCGGCATGTCGTCGATCACCGCCAGCTGGCCCTGGGGCTTGAGGCTCTCGATGATCTGGGCGTAGTGCGCGCCCGTCTGCGTCAGGCCGGCGACCATGTCGACCTCGCCGATGCCCGCGGCCTTCAGCTCCCCGGCCAGCGGCTTCGCGTGGTCGATCACCGCGTGCGCGCCGAGCGCGAGGCACCAGGCACGGGTCTCGGCGCGCGAGGCGGTGGCGATCACGCGCAATCGGGTGAGCTGGCGCGCCAGCTGGATCAGGATCGAGCCGACGCCCCCGGCGCCGCCGACGATCAGCAGGGTCTGGCCGGCGCCGCCGTCCCGGGGCACGCGCAGGCGGTCGAACAGCAGTTCGTAGGCCGTGATCGTGGTCAGCGGCAGCGCCGCGGCCTGGGCGTCGCCGAGGCTCCGCGGCGCCAGCGCCGCGATGCGCTCGTCCACCGTGTGCAACTCGCTGTTGGCGCCCGGCCGCATGATCGAGCCGGCGTAGTAGACCCGGTCGCCGGGCTTGAACTGCGTGACCGCGGTGCCGACCGCCTCGACCGTTCCGGCGGCGTCCCAGCCCAGCACCCTGGCCTGGCCGGCGTCCGGCGTTGCGTTGCGACGGACCTTGGTGTCGACCGGGTTGACGGAGATCGCCTTCACGCGCACCAGCAGGTCGCGCTCGCCGGGCGTGGGTGCCGGCAGCTCGAGGTCTTCGAGCGCGGCGGAGTTGTCGATGGGGAGCGATTGGCGATAGCCGATGGCTTTCATGGGGCGTCCTTGGTCAATGTGATGCCGGCAATGTAGAGTGGCAACCAGGAATTGATAAGCCGACAAAAGGAAGCTTTACTTTCAAATGAAGATTGAAAATGTCGCCGACCTCCGGGTGCTGGTGCACACCGCGCGGGCCGGCACGCTCACCGCCGCGGCCTCGGCGCTCGGCATCACGCCGGCGGCGGCCAGCGCGACGCTCAAGCGGCTGGAGTCGCAGCTCGGCGTCCGCCTGTTCGAGCGCTCGACCCGGGCCATGCGCCTGACGCCCCAGGGCCAGACGCTGCTCGACTACGCGGTGCGCGCCTTCGAGCTGCTGGCCGAGGGCGAGTCGCTGGTGCTGGCCGACCGCGGCGCGCTGGTCGGCACCGTGCGCGTCGCGGCGCCCTCGGATCTGACCCGGGTGACGCTGCTGCCCTGGCTCGACGAGTTCCTCGACCTGCATCCGGGGCTGCAGCTGTCGCTCTCGGTCGGCGACCGGCTGCTCGACGTCACCCGCGACGAGGTCGACGTCGCGCTGCGCTACGGCCCGCTGGCCGACTCGCGGCTGGTGGCGCGGCGGCTCGCCGATTCGCGGCCGGCGCTGTGCGCGTCGCCCGCCTATCTGCGCCGCCATCCGGCGCCGCAGACACCGCAGGACCTGTTGCAGCACAACTGCCTCACCTTCCACCGTGGCGGGCGACGCCAGCGGCTCTGGCGCTTCGTGCGCAACGGCCACCGGACCGAGGTGCGGGTGGACGGCGACCGGGTGGTCGACGACGCCTCGTTGGCGCGCGAGTGGGCGCTGGCCGGGCGCGGCATCACCCTGAAGTCCGAGCTCGACCTGCAGCGCGACGTGGCGTCCGGCGCACTGGTGCATCTGCTGCCCGACTGGGAGACCGAACCCTATCCGCTGCACGCGCTGCTGCCCAGCGGCCGCTTCGTGCCGGCGCGGGTGCGAGCGCTGGTGGACTTCCTGGCGCTCCGGTTCGGCGCCGCCGCGGCAGCCGCGACAGGGCCTAAGATTGCCGCATGACAGTCCCTGCCAGCCGCTTCTGGTCCCAGCTCACGACGCGCGATTTCGCGGCGCTCGATCCGGCCGCGACGGTCGCGGTGCTGCCGCTCGGCGCCACGGAGCAGCATGGCCCGCATCTGCCCTTGGGCGTCGACTCGGCCTTGGCCGACGGTATCGTGGCCGCCACGCTGCCCCTGCTGGCCGCCGACCTTCCGGTGCTGTTCCTGCCGACCCAGCAGGTCGGCCTGAGCCCCGAGCACGCGCGTTTCCCGGGCACGCTGACCTTGTCGTCCGGCACGCTGATCCGGCTCTGGAGCGAGATCGGCGCCGGGGTCGCGCGCGCGGGCGTGCGCAAGCTGGTGTTCTTCAACGCCCACGGCGGGCATTCGGGCGCGATGGACATCGTCGCGCGCGAGCTGCGGGCGGCGCATGGCCTGATCGTCTACAGCACCAGCTGGTTCAACCTGCCGCTCGGCGAGGCCGGGGCGCAGTTCAGCGCCGACGAGCATCGCTTCGGCGTGCATGCCGGCGAGATGGAGACCTCGATGATGCTGGCGCTGGCGCCCGGCCAGGTGGCGATGGCCGCGGCCCGCGACTTCGGCTCCACGTCGCGCCAGCGCGCCGCCGACTACGCGATCCTCGGCAATGGCCGCAGCGCCAAGCTCGGCTGGGCGATGGAGGACTACAACCCCGAGGGCGCGGCCGGCAATGCGGCCGCCGCCACCGCTGAAAAGGGGCGGGCGCTGGTCGATGCCAGCGCCACGCAACTGGCCGCGCTGCTGGCCGAGGTGTCGCGCCTGCCGCTGGCCACCGCCCACACGCAGCCGCTGCCCTGACCGCGATTTCACGCGCAGGTCGCCGCGGCGCCCGCTATCATCAAATCGGCGCCGCCTCCGGCGGTGCGCCTTCCGCCACAACCCACACCAAGGATCCGTATGAGCATCGTCTGGACCATTCTGATCGGCTTCGTTGCGGGCCTGGTGGCACGCGCGATCAAACCGGGCGATGACTCGGCCGGCTTCATCATCACCACCCTGATCGGCATCGCCGGTTCGCTGATCGCGACCTACGTCGGCCAAGCCATGGGCTGGTACACCGCGGGCCAGGGCGCGGGCTTCATCGCCTCGGTGGTCGGCGCGATCGTGCTGCTGTTCATCTACGGCCTGGTCAAGCGCAAGAGCTGATCTGGCGCGAGGTCCTGCGCGCCTGAGCGCTCTTCTCCCCTCGACGACGGCGCGCCGCATGCCGGTCCGCAAGACGCGCAGCCGCCATCACCACCACGTCTACGTGGTCGAGCTCGACGACCGCGTCTGGAACGTGGCGCGCTTCCGGCGCGCGAATCCCGGCTATCGCCTGGGCATGCCCTTCGTCTACGTCGGCATGACCGGGCTCGATCCGGATGTGCGCTTCGACAAGCACAAGGCAGGCATCCAGGCCAACGGTTTCGTGCGCGACCATGGTCTGCGGCTGCTGCCGGCGCTGTACGCGATGTACAACCCGATGCCCTACGAAGCCGCGCGCGAGATGGAGGTCGAACTCGGCATCGCCCTGCGCGAGGCCGGCTACGGCGTCTGGCAGGCTTGACCGTCTGCGCGAAGCGCGGACTCAGCGGCCCGAGCGCGATTCGACGGCCCCTTCGCCGATGCGGCGCAGCGTCTTGAGGGCGCGGTAGAGGACGACCCGGTCGTCCGACGTCAGCTGGCGGATCACCGCCGCCTGGCGCTGGCGCGCCAGCGGAATGACCTGGTCGTAGAGCGCTTGCCCCAGCGCGCTGATCCTGCAGGTCTGCCACTTCCGCGCGCCCTGCTGTTCGGCGTGGAGCGACAACAGCCCCCGGGTCTCGAGCAGGCGCAGCGTCCTGCTCACCTGCGCCTTGTCGGCCGCCGAGCGCACCACCAACTCCATGAACGGCAACTGCTGCGCTTCGGCCAGCACCGACAACATGCGCCACTCCGACACCGTCAGGCCGGCCTGCTCGGCATAGGGCACCGTGATGGCCCGCCGCAGCGCGTTGCTGGCGTGACTCATCATGGTCGTCAGGAAGTCTTCGATCGCCAGGTTGTGCCCGCCCTCCTCGAGGCTCGCCCATGGGGAGTCGGCGGCGTTTTCGGCGGCAGGCGAAGCGGGGCCTTCGGCATCGGTTTTTTTCTTTGGGTTCATGGTCAGGGTGGGCAGGTGCGCTGCGGCAGGAGCAACAGGCGCATCGTCTCATTGAAATCGACGAAATGCATGAGCACATCATTTTCATGAATTTGTCAATAAGCCGTTTTGCTGGTTGATCAGTCAACATGAAAGTCTAGAATTCGCCTGTTTCTTTGGTGGATTCTTGTTTCACAAGAGAAACAACAAGCCGACTCCCCTTTTTAGATCTCGGCGCACGGTGGCTGCGGCCGCCGGCGCTCTTCCTGGAACTCCTACGATGAAATCCGACCGCCGACTGTTCGTCACCGCCGCCATCGCAGGCGTTCTCACCGTGGCCATGGGCGCTGCGCACGCCCAGGCCGCGGCCTATCCGTCCAAGCCGATCACCGTGGTGGTCTCCTATCCGCCGGGCGGCGACACCGACGCGATCGCGCGGCTGTTCGCCGACAAGCTGTCGCAGCGCCTGAAGCAACCGGTGGTCATCGACAACAAGCCCGGCGCCGGCGGTGCGTTGGGCAACAACTTCGTCGGCCGGGCGGCGGCGGATGGCTACACGCTGCTGTTCACGCCGAACCCGTTCACCACCGCGCCGCTCGTGATGAAGCTGTCGCCGAGCGCCGGCTACGACGTCCTCCATGGTTTCGAGCCGATCATCAAGACCGCGGTGCAGCCGCTCGTGCTGGTGGCGAATCCGGCCGCCGGCGTGAAGTCGGTGTCCGAGATGGTCAAGAGCGTGAAGGGCGGCAAGGCGCTGAGCTACGCCAGCCCCGGCGCCGGTTCGCCGATGCACATCGTCGGCGAGTGGCTGAACCGCGAGGCCGGCGTCAAGATCACCCACGTGCCCTACCGCGGCGTCGGCCCCTCGGTGACCGACGTGGTCGCGGGCCACGTCGACACCGCCTGGGTCACGCTCGGGCCGGTGACGCAGTACATCCAGCAGGGCCGGCTGTTGCCGCTGGCCATCGGCGATGCCCAGCGCTCGAAGCTGGCGCCCAACGTGCCGACGCTGGTCGAAGCGGGCTACAAGGACGTGGTGGTCGGCGCCTGGAACGGCTTCTTCGCGCCCAGGGGCACGCCGGCCGAAGTGGTGAAGCTGCTCAACACCCAGCTCAACGAGATCCTGAAGACGCCTGAAGTGGTCGAGAAGCTCGCCACCTTCGGCGCCCTGCCCATGGGGGGCGCCCCCGAGGTGCTCGGCAAGACCAACGCCTCCGACTACGAGGTGATGGGCAAGGTGATTCGCGACCTGGGCGTGTCGGCCGAATAGGGCCAGCGCCATGACATTGCGACAGAACCAGTCCACCCTGGGGCAGGACGTGCCGCAGGTCAATGCGCGCGCCAAGGTGCTCGGGCGCGCGCAGTACGCGGGCGACCTCAAGGTCGCCGGCATGCTGCACGGCGCGGTGCTGCGCAGCCCCTATCCGCATGCGCGCATCACGGCCATCGACACCTCGGCGGCGCTCGCGCTGCCGGGCGTCAAGGCGGTGCTGACCGGCGCCGAGGCGCCGCGCGCGATGTGGGGCGTCCACAAGAAGGAGCGCCGCATCCTGGCCGAGGGCTCGGTGCGCTTCGCCGGCGAAGAGGTGGCCGCGGTCGCGGCCGTGAGCGAGGAGATCGCGCGCGACGCGCTCGACCACATCCGGGTCGAGTACGAGGAACTGCCCGCGATCCTGACGCCCGAAGAGGCGCTCGACGAAGAAGCGCCGGGCGTGCATCCGGGCCGCAACAATGTCGCGCACGAGATCCGCTTCGAACGCGGCGACGCCGACGCCGGCTTCGCATCGGCCGACCTGGTGCACGAGGCCACGTACAGCACGCATGCGCAGTACCCCGGGTACCTCGAGCCCATGGCCACGGTCGCGGCGCTGGAGCCCGACGGCCGGCTGGTGGTCTGGACCTCGACCCAGTCGGTGACGCAGGCGCGGTTGCGGCTGGCGGCCGCGCTCGAGATGCCGATCTCGCGCATCCGCGTGCACCAGGCGACCACCGGCGGCGGCTTCGGCGGCAAGCTGGTGGAAGACGCCAACCACCTGATCGCCGGCCTGCTCGCTCTCAAGACCGGCCGGCCGGTGCGGCTGGTCAACAACCGCCTCGAGGATTTCCTCGCCGCGCCGTCCAGCGTGCCGGAGCGCATCACGCTCAAGCTGGGCATGACCCGGGCCGGCCTGATCGTCGCCAAGGAGGTGCGCATCGTGGCCGACTGCGGCGCCTACAGCGGCCTCGCGCCCGAGGTGATGCATGTCAGCGCGATGCGCAGCGACAACATGCACCGCAACCCGAACGTGCGCTCGCATGCCACGCTGGTCTACACCCACACGCCGCCGCACGGCGCCTTCCGCGGCTTCGGCGGCTCGCAGATGCTGTTCGCGCTCAACAGCCACATCCACACGATGGCCGAGAAGCTGGGCCTCGATCCGGTCGCGATCCACAAGCTCAACGCCATCGGCGCCGGCGAGACCTCGATCCACGGCTGGCAGATCGGCAGCACCGGCCTGAAGGAATGCATCGACCAGGCGATCACGGCCATCGGCTGGGAGGCCCGGCGCGCGGCGCCCAAGGCCACCGGCGCCAGGCGGCGCGGCGTCGGCATGGCGGCCGCGATGCACGTCAGCGGCAACCGCACCATCGGCAACTGGGACGGTTCCACGGTCGTGGTCAAGGTCAACGAGGACGGCCGGGTCTTCATCCACAGCGGCGAGGCCGACATGGGCCAGGGCGCCATGACCATGCTGAGCCAGGTCGTCGCCCACGAACTCGACATCCCTCTGGACCACACCCACGTGGTGCCGCCCGACACCGACACCTCGCCGATCGCGATCGGGTCGCTGGCCTCGCGCGTGACCATCGCGGGCGGCAATGCGGCGATCGTGGCGGCCCGCATGGCGCGCGACAAGCTCATCGCGCTGGCCGCGACCCGGCTCGA
This sequence comes from Variovorax sp. M-6, assembly GCF_052114385.1. Taxonomy (NCBI): domain Bacteria; kingdom Pseudomonadati; phylum Pseudomonadota; class Betaproteobacteria; order Burkholderiales; family Comamonadaceae; genus Variovorax; species Variovorax sp. M-6. The sequence goes on from NZ_JBFREQ010000018.1 coordinate 124,082, forward strand.
CGCGCCGGCCGAGCAACTGGAATGCATCGACGGCGCCGTGCGCGTCGCCGCCGAGCCCGAGCGCCGCTGCACGCTGGCCGAACTGGCCCGGCTGCACGTCTGGCGCCATGGCGGCGAAGGCCTCCAGGTCAGCGGCAGCTGGGACGCCAGCACGCAGATGCACGACGACCGGGTCTACGGCAACATCGCACCCGCCTATTCCTTCGCGGCCCAGGCGGTGGAGGTCGAGGTCGACACCGACACCGGCCAGGTCACGGTGGTCGACAGCTTCGTTTCCGACGATTGCGGCAAGGCGCTGAACCCGCTGGCCATCCACGGCCAGACAAACGGCGCCACCGTGCAGGCGATCGGCTGGACGCTGTACGAGCAGCTGCAGCTCGAGGGCGGCCGCATGGCCAACGGCAACTTCGCCGACTACACCATGGCCACCAGCGACGCGGTGCCGATGCTGCGCGGCAGCCTGGTCGAATCGAACGACCCCAACGGCCCGTACGGCGCCAAGGGCGCCAGCGAGACCGCGATCCTGCCCGGCGCGCCGGCGATCGCGAACGCGGTCTACGACGCCATCGGCGTGCGCATCCACGACCTGCCCATCACGCCCGAGAAGGTGCTGGCGGGCCTGCGCGAACTGCAAGGAGCGCCTCATGCGTGATTTCGATTTCCTGCAGCCCGCTTCGGTCGACGAGGCCAGCCGCATGCTGGCCGACCTGGGCGACGAATGCCGCGTGATGGCCGGTGGCAGCGCCTTGATGCTGGCGATGCGCCAGCGCATGCTCACGCCGACCCACATCGTCTCCATCGCCCGGCTGGAGGCGCTGCGCGGCATCTCCTTCGACCCGCGGCAGGGCCTGCGCATCGGCGCGCTGTCGCGTCACTGCGACGTCGCGCGCTCCCCGCTGGTGCAGCAGCACTACCCGATGCTGGCCGCGATGGCGGCGCAGGTGGCGAATCCGCAGGTGCGCCACCAGGGCACGATCGGCGGCAACCTCTGCTATGCCGACCCGGCCACCGATCCGCCGGGCTGCCTGATGGCGCTCGACGCGCAGGTCACGCTGGCCAGCTCGCGCGGCGAGCGGGTGCTCGGCATGGAGGAGTTCCTGGTCGACTACTACGTCACCGCGATCGAGCCCGACGAAGTGGTGCTCGACATCCGCGTGCCCGCGCCCCGGGCCGACGCCGCCGGCCGCTACACCCGCTTCCGGCGCACCGCGGCCGAGCACCGGCCGCTGGTCAACGTGGCGCTGTCGGTCCGCCGCAGCGGCGCGCAGTGCCACGAGGCCCGGCTGGTGGTCGGTGCCTCGACCCCGATCCCGGCCCGGGTGGCGCGCGCCGAAGCCTTCCTGGCCGGCAAGACCGTGACCGCCGAGGTGGCGGCCGAGGCCGCCCGGATCGTGAGCACGGACATCCTCGCGGTGTCGGACTCGCGCGGCTCCGAGGACTATCGCCGCGACATGGTGCGGGTGGTGGCCCGGCGCACCATCGCGCAGCTGTTCGACCTTGCCACCGACCGAGACAGACCATGAGCAACCACCCGATCGCGATCACCGTCAACGGCGAAGCGCACACGATGGAGGTGCCGGCCCGGCGCCTGCTGTCGGACTTCCTGCGCGACGACCTCCACCTGACCGGCACCAAGCGCGGCTGCGAAACCGGCACCTGCGGCGCCTGCTCGGTGATCGTCGACGGCGAGGTGGTCAAGTCCTGCCTGTCGCTGGCAGTGCAGGCCGACGGTTGCAGCATCACCACCGTCGAAGGCCTGGCCGACGGCGACACGCTGCACCCGCTGCAGCAGAGTTTCATGCAATGCGGCGGCCTGCAATGCGGCTACTGCACCCCCGGTTTCCTGATGGCGTCGTGCGCGATGCTGGCCCGGAACCCCCACCCGACGGTGGACGAAGTGCGCCACGGCCTCAGCGGCAACCTGTGCCGCTGCACCGGCTACACGCAGATCGTCGAGTCCGTCATGAACGCTGCGGAGAAGATGCGTGGAAATTGAAAAAACGATGACGGTCGCGGCGCCCGCGGCCCAGGTCTGGCAGATGCTGCTCGACCCCCAGGTGATGGGCGGCTGCGTGCCGGGGATGAAGTCGATCGAGGTGGTCAGCGATGTCGAGTACATCGCCCAGATCCACGTCAAGATCTCCTTCATCAGCGCGAAGTTCAAGCTCCGCACGACCATCGTCGAGCAGCAGGCGCCGCGCTACCTGCGCTGCGAAGGCACGGGCGAGGATGCCTCGGTCGCCAGTTCGCTCAAGCAGCAGAGCGAGATCTTCCTGACCGAGCTGCCGGGCGGACAGACCGAGCTGCGCATGAAGGTCAAGGTCGATGTGCTCGGGCGCCTCGGCACCTTCGGGCTCGGCGTCATGAAGACCAAGGCCGACCGCATGTGGGAGGAATTCGGCCAGAACCTGGTGGCGCGGCTGGAGGGCGGTCCGGTCGGCGCCGCGACCGCGACGGTCGTGGCTGCGGCACCCGCCAGTCAGGCCCCGGCGAAGCCAATCGTCGCGAAGGCGTCCGTGGCGCAGCCGGCCGCCGTGGCGTCAGTGGCAGCGCCGCCCGCGCCCGCGCCCGCGGCACAGGCACCGGCTGGCGGATGGTGGTCGCGGCTGGTGAATGGCCGCACCACGGACGGCCGTCACATCCACGTCGAATTGCATCGCGGCGATACCGCGCTCAAGGTCGACTGGCCGGTGGAAGCCTCGGCCGACTGCGCGGCCTGGCTGCGCGAAATCGCCAAGTAAAGACGTCGATGCGCGCGCCGGGCGGCGGCGCTCACGCGTAGGTGATCCAGTCGGCGTACGCGGGGCCGTCGAGGTGCGGCAGCGTGTTGTAGGTCACCAGCATGTGGCGCTTCGGCGTGAACGCGAACTCCGTCACCGCGGTGTTTCGAATTCGCAGGTTCAGCTCGACCGTGGTCTCGGCGCTGGTGCCCAGCACATGGCCGACCGCCGTGCTGATCGGCCCGCCGCTCGACACCACCAGCACCTTCGCGCCGTGGTGCTTGTCGCGCACATGGTCGAGCGCGGTCGTCACGCCCGCCAGGAAGTCCGCATAGCTCGGCATGCCGACCGGTTCGGTCCGGCCCTGCATCCAGGCGCCGAGCCCCTCGCGCAGCAGGCGGAAATGGTGGCGGACCATCTCCGGCGTGGTCGCCTTCTCCAGCTTGCCGGGATGGACGGTGGCAATGATCGCCTCGCTGTCGTATTCGTTGAGGCCGGGCCAGGGCAGCACGTCCTCGCGCTCGAGCCCCATCCCTTGCGCGATCCCCTCCCAGGTCTGGCGATGGCGCTTCAGCGTGCCGGTGATCACCGCATCGAAGCGCATGCCGCGCTCGCGCCAGTACTCGCCCAGCCGGACCGCCTGCCGGCGGCCCAGTTCGCTGAGCTGGTCGTAGTCGGCCGCACCGAAGCTGGCCTGTCCGTGGCGCACGAGGTAGAGGGTTCCCATGGCGAGCGATTCTGCCAACAGGGCCCGTCCCACGGGGTCGCGGCGGCGACGTCCGGGGCTGGGATTCCACCCGGTGATCTCCGTCACGGGCGGTGATACAAGTGTAAAAAAGTGAGTTCAAAAGTATTCAATATGTAAGAATGAACACTTTTGTGTCATATGCCTGCTCGCCGGAATCCTGGTGCGCGGCCCAGATAAGGATTTCAGGAGCATGAACAGGTCATTTCGCAGTGTGTGGAATCACGCCCTCGGCGCGTGGGTCGCTGTTTCGGAAATCACGGCCGCGCGGGGCAAGCGCTCCGGCGGGCTCACGACCACACTGGTTCTGGCCGGCCTCGGCACGCTGGCGGCCAGCAGCAGCGCGCAGATCGTCGACTACGCGGGCGGCGCGACCGCTCCGTACCCGGACTACGCGGCGCCGCTGACGGCGCTTTCGGCGCCCGCGCCCACGCTCACGCTGAACAGCCTCGACAACCTCATCGCAACGCAGTCGGGCACCATCGGCGGCCCGGGCGGCATCACCAAGACCGGCGCCGGCACCATCGCGCTGACCGGCGTGAACAGCTACCAGGGCGGCACGACCATCAACAGCGGCGCCCTGCGGGTCAGCAACGACAACCAGCTGGGCGCCGTGAACGGCCAGATCGTGCTCGACAACGGCACCTTGCAGATGGGCGGCGACGGCTTCACGAGCGCGCGCGCCATTCAGCTGGGCGCGGGCGGCGGCACCATCGACGCCAACAACACCCGCTCCAATGTCCTGACCGGCCGCATTTCAGGCACCGGCAGGCTCTCGCTCGTCAATTCGGGCAGCAGTTCGACCGAGGATCGGCGCTTCAGCATCGACAACGCGAGCAGCAACTACAGCGGCGGCACAACGATCGGATTCGCCAGCGTCACCGTCGATCCCATCACCCATGTCGCCCCCCGGCGCATCAATGTCACCACCAGCACGACCGGATCGCTCGGCAGCGGGCGGATCGACATCCTCGGCAACGCCGAGCTCCAGTTCCTCGGCGCCAGCGCGGGCGCAGCCGACATCACGGTTCATCAGAGCACCAACATCCTCGGGTCCAACAGCGGCCTCCAGTTCGACAACGCCGGAGCCAGTGCCGGCACTTCGACGCTGACCCTCGACGCCCCCGGCGCCTACGTGTTCTTCAGCAATGGCGCGACGGCGGCCAATGCCAAGATCAAGAGCAACGGCGGTCGGCTCTATTTCTACGGAAGCAGCAGCGGCGGCAGCGCGACAGTCACCAACAACGGCGGTCTGTTGTATCTGCAGGACGTGACCGACCTCAGCGGCGCGATCGTGGAGAACAACACGGGCGGCCAGCTCTTCGTCAACGGCGTCGCCACCAGCGTGTCGGTGGGCTCGCTGTCGGGCAAAGGCAACGTGACCCTGGGGGCGAAGAACCTCACGGTCGGCGCCCTCGGCCGCGACGACGCCCTCAGCGGCATCATCTCGGACCAGGGGCTGGCCAACCTGGATGCCGTGGGCGCCCCCTACAACGGCGCGGTGACGGCCACCGGCGGCTCGCTGACCAAGGTCGGCGCCGGCACCCTGACGCTCAGCGGTGCCAACACCTACAGCGGCGCGACCCGGATCGACGCTGGGACCCTGAGGGCGGGCGCGGTCAACACCCTGAGCGCCGCCTCGGCGCACACCGTGGCGGCCGGCGCCACGCTCGACCTCGCGGGCTTCAACCAGACCGTGGCGTCGCTGAACAACAGCGGCACCGTGTCGCTGGCCGGCGCCGCCGCAGGCACCACGCTGCGGGTCACGGGCCCCTATGTCGGCAACAACGGCACGCTGCACCTGGGCACGACGCTCAATGCCAGCGGCCCGTCCGACCGCCTGGTGCTCGACGGCGCCGCGGCGGTCGCCAGCGGCAAGACGACGGTGCAGATCACCAACCTCAACGGCCTCGGCGGTCAGACCGCGGGCAACGGCATCGAGGTGATCTCCGCGCTGAACGGCGCCACGACCACGGCCCAGACCACGCGCGACGCCTTCGCCCTCGGCGGCGGACATGTCGACGCCGGCGCCTTCGAGTACCGGCTGTACGCGGCCGATGCCAGCGGCGCGGGCGAGAACTGGTACCTGCGCTCGCAGGCGGCGCCGACGCCGCCAACGCCAACGCCAACGCCAACGCCAACGCCAACGCCAACGCCAACGCCCGTGGTACCGGCGCCCTCGGTGCTGCCGGCCGCGCCCGCACCCGCACCCGCCTACCGCGTCGAAGTGCCCCTGATCGCGGCGGTGCCCGCCCAGTTGCGCCAGAACGACCTGGCGATGCTCGGCAACCTGCGTCGCCGCAGCGGCGACGACGACGCCAGCACCCAGTCGCTCGCCGCCCTGACACCGGTCGCGGGCGCGCTCGCCACCGATCGCCATGCCTGGGCCCGTGCCATCTACACCGACCTCGACATCCGTCAGGAAGGCACCGTGAACCCCTCCAGCCAGGGCCACGTGAGCGGGGTCCAGGCCGGTACCGATCTCTACGTCTCGCCGCTGGGCGACTGGCGTGCCGGCGTCTACGTCGGCGTGCTCGACGGCAATGCCGACGTCAGCGGCTCGGCCAGCGGCCTGTGGCGCGCGGTCGGCAGCAACGACTTGCGTTCGCGCTACCTGGCGGCCTACGCCAGCTACGCCAACACGACCGGCTTCTATGTCGACACCGTGCTGCAGTACGGCTCGCAGCGCTACACCGTGAAGCCGATCGGCCGGATCGAAACCTCCGGCGACGGCAGCAGCTGGCTGGCCGCGGTCGAGGTCGGCCAGGCCTTCGCGATGGGCGGCGGCTGGACCGTCGAGCCTCAGGCGCAGCTGATCTACAGCCGGGCCCGCCTCGACGACCTGACGATCCCCGGCGCGCGCGTGCAGCAGGACAACCTGGACAGCTGGACCGCCGGCCTGGGTGTCCGCGTGAAGGGCGACTTCGCGACCTCCGCCGGCCGCCTGCAGCCCTACGGCCGCGTCGGCGTCATCCATGGCACCGGCGGCGACACCATCGCGCGCTTCATCGGGCCGGCCGCCTTCGCCGACATCGCCACCGCGGGCAGCTACACCTCGATCGAGGTGGCGGGCGGCGTGACGCTGGCGCTCAACCGCAGCACCAGCCTCTATGGCGAAGTCGGCCACCTGTTCAGCACCGGCGGCGACACCGAGGTCAAGGCATCGATCCAGGGCGCCGTGGGCGTGCGCGTGCGCTGGTAGAGCCGGCGGTCTTCACCCGCGTTTTCGCGCGGGTGGAATGCGTGGATCAGAAGCTGTACTTGGCGCCAACCATGGCAGACGTGTCGCGGTAGCCCGAACTGCCGGGCCCGTAGGGCCACATTGCCCCAGAGCGTCCACCGCTTGTTCAGCTGCCCTTCGACCCCGAGCTTCAGCTCGCCGATGTCGGAGGCTCCCGCCCGCATGACCTCGCGCCGTCCAGCGTCGCCCCGAAATCACGCGAGTTGCGGATCCAGCTGGCTTCGACGAAAGGCTGGAATGCCTGCGTCTTGCCCGGTCCGCCGCACAGGCGGCGCAGCGGCGGAAATGCCGCGAGAAGGGCGAGCGCGAGCGTGGTGACCCGAGACGCTGTATCCGGATATCGCTGGGGAGGGGTAGTCGCGCCAAGGGTGTCGGCGGTTTGATTCACCGAATCAAAGCCGGCTCAAGACATTGAGTGCGACTAAAAATCCAGTTTATGGAGGCGTCGCCATGCCGGGTAAAAGAAATTTTCCAATTCGATGAAAGGCGGTTCGGATTTTAATTTTCGAATATTGAGTATTTGGGAATTTTTCACAATCGAACAATAGAGGTCACCGAGGGGGCGCGATGCCGCGCAAACCGATTTGAGGCTGTTTCAAATCGCTTTCAGAATGTTCTCATATCTTGAAATAGTGACTACTAATACCATTGACTTATCCCGTTGAAGACCAGTGAGGTCCGCAGACAATCAGTTTGAAAAGCAGTCGCAATTCGATCCTTTTCGCGATGTCCAGACTTCCATTCGACGATCCGATTTGAATTAGCCATCGATCAAAGGAAATAGTCATGAACAAGGTATATCGCGTCATCTGGAACAAGGCCACCGGCACCTGGACTGCAGCTTCGGAAGCCGCCCGTGGCAAGGGCAAGGGCAGTGGCAAGGCGCTGGCTGGCGCGTTGCTGCTCGTGGGCTTCGGTGTGCTCGGTACCCATGCGCATGCCGGCTATGTCGCAGGCGGCGGCACAGCGGGGGGGGACGGTAACTCCATTGGAATCGGCTGTGCCGACGCAACGGCAGGTGGTGCTGTCGCCCTGGGTGGAGATTGCAGCAATTCTGGTCCGCGAACTAAGGCACAAGGCGGTATTTCTGTTGCAGTTGGCTATGATGCGAACGTTTTGGGTACCACTTCCCAGGGAAGTATTGCTCTCGGTGCGGGTAGCCAAATTGGGACGTCCTCGTCGGGGGGGGCTGCCAATGCGGCAGCAGTTGGGCGAAATGCAAAGGTTGGCGACGGCGCGACGGGTGCCTTGGCTTTGGGCAGCTACTCCACGGTTGCGAAGGACGCGGTCAATGCGGTCGCCACCGGTACGAACGCGTCTGCCAGCGCAGCCAACAGCGTTGCACTGGGAGCGAGCGCCGTGGCGAATCGCGGTGCGGTTTCCGGTGTTGCGAACGCCTTGTCCTATAGCGGCGCCAAAGTGACGACCACGACCGGTGAAATCTCGGTCGGCTCGGCGACTGCGCAGCGCCAGATCACGAACGTCGCGGCAGGCACGCAGGATACCGATGCGGTCAATGTCGGGCAGGTCAAGACCGTGAAAACGGTCGCCGATTCCAATGCTGCGGCCGTGGCGAGCGCGCTGGGCGGCGGCTCGGCGGTCAAGGCGGACGGCACGATCTCGGCACCGAGCTACACGGTGGGCGGCACGACGGTCAACAACGTGGGCGCTGCCGTCACCAACCTGGACGGCCGCACGACCACGAATGCCACGAACATCGCGACCAACACCAACAATATCTCGAACCTCACGAACAATCTGAACAGCGGTTCGGTGGGCCTGGTGAAGCAGGACGCGACGACCAAGGCGATCACGGTAGCAGGCGACAAGGCCGGCACGTCGGTGAACTTCGCTGGCACGGACGGCGCTCGCACCCTGAGCGGCGTGAAGGCGGCCACGCTGGCTGCTGGCAGCACCGAAGCGGTGAACGGCGGTCAACTGTTCACGACCAACCAGAACGTGGCCGCCAACACGGCCAACATCGCGACCAACACGACCAACATCGCCGGCAACACGACGGCCATCGCCAAGCTCGACGGCCGTGTCACGACCGTCGAAGGCTCGGTGTCGGAACTGACCAACAACATGAACAGCGGTTCGGTGGGCTTGGTGAAGCAGGACGCGACGACCAAGGCGATCACGGTGGCTGGCGACAAGGCGGGCACGTCGGTGGACTTCACTGGCACGGCCGGCGCGCGCACCCTGAGCGGCGTGAAGGACGGTACGCTGGGCGAAACCAGCCGCGAAGCGGTGAAC